>DASYRS010000333.1:0-6897 GCA_036004205.1 Dongiaceae bacterium | reverse complement strand
ATGCCGCGCGGCGCCAGCACGTAGCCAGTGGTGAGCACCGGGAAGCCGGCCAGTTGCTGCAGCATCGGCGGCAGCAGCGTCATGGTGGCGAGCAGGATGATTCCGACCGCGAACATGAAGCTGGTGCCGACCACGAAATTGCGGTCCTTGAACAGGCGCGGCTCCAGGAACGGCTGCCGGTAGGTGAACATGTGGACAGTGAACAGGTAGAAGGCGAGCGCCGCGATCAGGCCCTCCGCGACGATCTCGGCGGAACCGAACCAGTCCAAGAGCTCGCCGCGGTCCAACATCATCTGCAAGGCGCCGATGGCGACCCCCAGGAACAGGAAGCCCATGGCATCGAAGCGCAGCGCGACGCGGCGCGGCGATTCGCTGACGAACGCGATGACGCCGGCCAGCGCCAGCAGCCCGAACGGCAGGTTGATGAAGAACACCCAGCGCCAGTCGAAATTCTCGGTGAGGTATCCGCCCAGCGTCGGGCCCAGGATGGGGCCCACCATCACGCCGACGCCCCACATCGCCATCGCCGCGCCGTGCTTCTCCTTCGGGTAGGCGTCGAGCAGGACCGCCTGCGACAGCGGCACCAGCGAGGCGCCGAAAATCCCCTGCAGCAGGCGGTAGATCACGATCTGCTCCAATGACAGCGCGATGCCGCACAGCATGGAGGTGACGATGAACCCGCTGATCGACAGCAGCAGCAGGCGCTTGCGCCCGATCTTGGCCGCGATGAAGCCGGTCGCCGGCATGGTGATGGCGGCCGCGACGATATAGGAGGTCAGCACCCAGGATATCTGGTCCTGCGTCGCCGCCAGGCTGCCCTGCATATGTGGCAGCGCCACGTTGGCGATGGTGGTGTCCAGCGCCTGCATGATGGTCGCCAGCATGACCGAGATGGCGACCAGGCCGGGATGAGTCTCGCGCTTCGCCTGCTGCGCGGTGATGGCGGCGGACATAGTCAGACTCGCGAATAATCCCCTCCCCCGACACGGGGCAGGGCAATCGCATATGGCCAACAGAGCATCGCTCCCCCTCCCCCAATTTGGGGGAGGGGGAACAGCGAGGTGGTTCGAACTGGTGCACAGAAGCGCATGATGCGACTACTACCGCGCACTCTGCGCGGGCTCGTCCCAGGCGAGGGCGTGGCTGAGCATGTTGAACAGGCCGCGGCGGTGCTGGGTGTCGATCTCCACCACCGCGCTCATGCCGGCGCGCAGGGTGGTGTCGGCGGGCAGGTCGACCACGTGCAGGCGCACGGGAATGCGCTGCACCACCTTCACCCAGTTGCCGCTGGCGTTCTGCGCCGGCAGCACGCTGAATTCCGCGCCGGTCGCCATGCCGATGCTGTCGACCACGGCTGTGAAGGTGCGCCCCGGATAGGTGTCGATCGTGACGTCCGCCTTCTGGCCCGGCTTCACGTAGGTGAGGTCGGTATCCTTGAGGTTCGCCTCGATCCAGGCGTCCTGCTGGCTGACGATGCTGAAGACCGGCGCTCCGGCGTTGATGTAGTCGCCGGGACGCAGCGCATCGACCTGTGCCACCACGCCATCGACCGGCGCGACGACCGTGCCGCGCCGCATGTCGAGCTCCGCCTGCTCCAACGCGGCCTGCGCCATGCGATAGCTCGGATGGGATTCGGGATCGATATCGGGATTGCCACCCAGCTCGGAAATGATGCGCGAGATGTCCTGGCGGATCGATGCCGCCTCGTTCACCGTCACATTGTAGCGGTTGCGCGCCTCGTCATAGTCGGATTGGGAGATGATCTTGCCCGCGACCAGATTCTCGCGCCGCTGCAATTCGCGCTGCGCGAAGCCGAGATTCGCCTCCGCCGCCTTCAAATCCTCCTGGCGCTGGCGATAGGCGGCCTTCAGTCCGATGATCTTGTTGCGGCTGTCCTCGACGTTGGCGCGCGCCTGGTCGACGGCGATCTGCAGCGGCTCGGGGTCGAGCTGGAACAGCACGTCGCCCACTTTCACCGGCTGGTTCTCGTGCACCTTCAGCGCGACGACGCGGCCGGAGATGTCCGCGCTGACCGACACCTTGTGGGTATGGACATAAGCGTTGTCGGTGTCGGCATAGCGGCCGCCGCTGATATAGACCACGCCGACGCCGATCAGGACCGCGAGCGGCCCGGCGATCATCAGCAGCCGGCGTAATCGGCGCCGGCGGTGAGGCTTGGGCTGCGGCGTGTCCACAGCACTTTCGGCCATGGGTTTCGATCCATCGGGCATTTTGGTTCTTCTTCGCCTGGGTTCGTCTAGGCCGCCGCGGTCGCGGGATCGCGGCCGGAAAGGTTGGCGCGCATCCTGGTGAGCAGCGTCATGAGCAGCGTGCGCTCGTCGTCGCTGATGCCGTTGAGCGCGATCTCGCGCGTCTCGGCGCCCAGCGCGCGCAATTCTTCGAGCAGCGGATGCGCCCGCTCGCCCAGGAACAGCAGCCGGGCGCGCCGATCGGTTGGATCGGCACGCCGCTCGACCAGGCCGCTCAGCTCCAGCCGGTCGATGACGCGTGCCAAGGTGATCGGCTCGACGTCCAACAGGTCGGCGAGCGTCGCCTGGTTGCAGCCCTCGTTGCGCGCCAGATGGAACATGGTCTGCCATTGCGCGCGCGTGAGGCCGAGCGAGCGCGCCCGGCGCTCGAAATCCTTCCGCATCAGCCGCGCCGCGTCGTTCACCAGAAAGCCGATCGTGTCCTTGCCGGTCTTCATGCTCGGGTCCGGAAATTCATAACGTATGTTATTATAAGCATGCTTATCATATTTTCAAGGATATAGGAAAATAGACTTAGATCAGATTGTCGCAGTTAGAGGATTGTGTAGGCCAGCAGCCAGATGTTGAGGCCGACGATCACGGCCGCGACGATCCAGGCGGCTGCGGCCAGCCAGCGTGCATTGGCGAACGGGCCCATGCGGCGCTTGTCGCCGGTGAAATAGACCAGCGGGATCACCGCGAAGGGGAGCTGCAAGCTCAGCACCACCTGGCTCAGCACCAGCAGCTTGTCGGTCGCCTGTTCGCCGAACAGCGCCATGGTGACGAGGACCGGGACGATCGCGGCCAGGCGGGTCGCGATCCGCCGCAGCCAGACCGGCAGCCGGATCGAGAGGAACCCTTCCATCACGATCTGCCCGGCGAGGGTGCCGGTGACCGACGAATTCTGACCGGCCGCCAGCAGCGCCAGCGCGAACAAAGTGCCGGCCAGCGGCGCGCCCAGCATGGGCGAGAGCAGGTGGTGCGCTTCCTCGAGCCCGGCGATTTCCATCCGGCCCTGGCTGTGAAAGGTCGCGGCCGCCAGGATCAGGATCGCCGCATTGATCAGCAGTGCCAGGGTCAGCGCGATGGTCGAATCGATGCCGGCGAAGCGGATGGCCTCGCGCCGGCCGGTTG
Source organism: Dongiaceae bacterium (assembly GCA_036004205.1). Classification (GTDB taxonomy): domain Bacteria; phylum Pseudomonadota; class Alphaproteobacteria; order Dongiales; family Dongiaceae; genus Dongia_A. Next base: position 3,514 of record DASYRS010000333.1, on the reverse strand, counting down.
CCGTGCGCGAGAAAGGCTTGGCCTGCACGATGGCGGAGTGCAGGTAGAGATTATGCGGCATCACGGTCGCGCCGATGATGCCGACCGCGACATAGAGCATGGTCGGGTCGCTGACGATGCGGGTCTGAGGGACCAGGCCGCTCAGCACCTCGCTCAGCACCGGCTGCGCGAAGATGAGCTCGGCGGCGAAGCAGCCGGCGATCACGACCAGCAATCCGATGATGAGGATTTCGAGGCCGCGGGCGCGCTCCTGCAGCAGGCCTAGGACGACGAGGGTGCCGACCGCCGCGATGCCGACGCCCCAGCCGAGCGAGATGCCGAACAGCAGCTTGAGCGCGATCGCGGTGCCCAGCAGCTCCGCCAGGTCGCAGGCGACGATGGCCAACTCGCACAATGCCCACAGCGCCACGGCAACGCGCGGCGAGAAATGCTCGCGGCAAAGCTGGGCGAGGTCGCGCCCGGTGGCGATGCCGAGCTTGGCGCTCAGATATTGCAGCAGCATCGCCATCATGCTGGACATGAGGACGACGGAGAGCAGCACGTAGCCGAAGGCCGATCCGCCGGCGAGGTCGGTCGCCCAGTTGCCGGGGTCCATGTAGCCGACCGCCACCAAATAGCCCGGCCCGCCGAACGCCAGCAATTTGCGCCAGAATCCCGCCAGCGACGGACGTATCCCATGACTGGGGGCGGGCAGGTGCCCGATTGATCCGATGGTGGCGGCGTGTTCCTTCATAACGATGCTCCTTGCACCTTCATGAAGGATATTGCGAATGATTCGCAATTAGTAAAGATGATTATGTCGCTGACAGCAATCGATAAAACAGATTGCGACTAGGCCGGCAGGCTGCGCCGTCCGCGCTCCAGCAGGCGGCCATAGGTCTCGGCGTCGATATTGGCGCCGCAGATGACGAAGCAGACCCGCTTGCCGGCGAGGCGCTCGCGCAGCGGGCCGACGGCAGCGGCAATGGCGGCCGCAGGGGCCGGCTCCACCGCCAGCCTGGCCTCTGCCTGCAGCAGCGCCAGCCCGGCGCAGATCGCATCGTCATCGACCAGCACGATATCGTCCATGTGCGCGCGGGCGAGCTCGTAGCTGTAGGGCAGGGACATCGGCGGCGCGAGTGAATCCGCGATGGTGTCGATGCGCTCCAGCTTCACCGGCGCCCCCTGGTCGAACGAACGGCGCATGCTCGGCGCCCCGACCGGCTCCACGCCATAGACCTTGCAGTTCGGCTGCAGCAGCTTGATCGCGCGCGCCATGCCGGAGGCGAGGCCCCCGCCGCCGACCGCGACCACGACCGCGTCGAGACCGGGTACATCGTCCGCGATCTCCGCGCCCAGGGTGCCGGTGCCGCGCGCCACGTTCGGCCCGTCGAACGGGTGGATGAAGGTGAGGCCTTCTTCCTTCACCAGCCGGTCGACGATGGCGAAGCCTTCGGGGCCGTTCTCCGCGATCTGGATATCCGCGCCGAACCCGCGCGCCATCGCGAGGCGCAGCGGATTGGCGGTCTTCAGCACGGCGATCTTCGCGGGCGCGCCCACGGCCTTGGCCGCGAAGGCGGCGGCGATCGCGTGATTGCCGGCGCTGACGGCGGTGATGCCGCGCGCCCTTTGTTCGGGCGTCAGTGACAGCGCCCAAGTCAACGCGCCGCGCGCCTTGAAGGTGCCGGTGCGCTGGAACAGCTCGAGCTTCAGGAACAAATCGGTCTCATCGCCCAGCAGCCGCGCCAAGGTCGGCGAGGCCCAGGGCACAATCGGCGTGCGCACCAGATGCGGCGCCAGCAACGCCTGGGTCGCGCGGATGTCGGCGAGCGAGGGCCAATCCTTATTCATGTGACACGCGGTTTGATCGATTTCAATTCCGCAGCAATTTCACGGCGTCGCCGCATCAGATCATGTTCATTCTGCAACGGCATGAAGAATCCTTCCGAAAGCCCGAAGAAACGGGCAAACCGCAAGTCCGTATCGGCGGTGATGCCGCGCAACCCATGAACGATCTCATTGATGCGACGCGGGGGCACGCCGTTGGCAAGCGCCAGCGCATTCTGCGAAATGTCCATTGGCCTCAGAAACTCGCTGAGCAGGATCTCCCCTGGGTGAAGATTCCGTCTATCCATAGATCAGCCGGTTCCGTACTTCATAGAGATCGTGGAAGAAGCGCAGCTCGAGCGCCTTCTTGAGGAACGCGACGCCGCTGGAGCCACCGGTGCCGGGCTGCATGCCGATGACGCGCTCGACCGCGCTGACATGGTCGAAGCGCCAGCGCTGGAACAGCATCTCCATGTCCATCAGCTTTTCGGCGAGGTCGTAGAGCTCCCAGTGATCCTTCGGCTTGCGATAGATCGTGAGCCAGGCTTCGAGCACCGCCTTGTGCCCGGCGAACGGTTTGCGCCAGTCGCGCTTGATCACGGCGGCCGGCAGCTTGAAGCCGCGTCGCGCCAGCAGCTTCAGCACTTCGTCATAGAGCGACGGCTCGGCCAGCGCCGCTTCCAGCCGCTGGACGATCGCCGCATCGTGGCCGTGCACCTTGATGTAGTTCGCATCCTTGTTGCCGAGGATGTATTCGACCAGCCGGTAGCCCCAGCTCTGGAACCCGGACGAGGTGCCGAGCAGGTGGCGGAAGGCGAGATAGTCCGCCGGCGTCATGGTGTTCAGCACCCTCCACGCCGCGATCAGCTGCTCCTGGATCGCCTTCACCCGGGCGAAATGCTTCAGCGCCTGCGGCAGCTCGTCGCCCGCGATCTCGCGCCGCGCCTCGCTCAGCTCGTGGTGCATCAGCTTCAGCCACAGCTCGCTGACCTGGTGGATCACGATGAACAGCAGTTCGTCGCGCTGCGGCGGATCGCGCAGCATCGATTGCAGATTGAGCAGCGTGTCGAGCTGCAGGAAATCCGCGTAGGTCTGCGGCCCCTTGCCGCTGCTCCCCATCTTGATGCCGGGCTCCAGCGGGCGGTGCAATTTCGTACCGGGACGTTTATCCTTGCGCATGATCTACTGTGACCCGGCGCCCGGAGTCTGTCTAACCAAAATGCGCATGCCTCGTTTCGCTCTCCTGTCCATCGCTGTGGTGCTTGCTTTCGGCGCGGCTCCCGCCACCGCCCAGTCTACGACCTCGTGCCCCGCGGGCACCGTCGAGCAGGTGCTGAGCGGCCTCACCTTCTGCATCCCGCAGTCTAACCAACGCTATCCGTTCACGCCAAAGGGCATCGGGCCGATCTACTGGCTCGGCGAAGAGCCGATCGCGCCGCCGGCCGACAGCAACGCCCTGAAGGACGCCGACGTGACGATCGTGCGGGTCTGGGTGGACCAGGCGATGGTCGGCGCGTCCGACCAGGCCACCGGGAAGAATGGCTTCGACCGGTTCCTGGACGTGGTCGCGACCCACATCCTCAAGGCCGAGAAGGCAGCGAACGGCGCCGCCGAGTTCATGGCCGACGTGCCGACCGACGAATCGGGCCTGCTCCAGCCCTTCCGCTTCCGGCGCCTGGCGTCCGGAGTCCTGCAAGGCGCGCGGCAG
>DASYRS010000332.1:0-8227 GCA_036004205.1 Dongiaceae bacterium | reverse complement strand
GAACCCGTCACTTCAGCTTGCCGTCCTTCTTGGCAAGCTCGTCGAATTCCTTCTCGATCTGCGCCAGGGCGTCCTGCGGCGTCTTTTCGCCGGCGACCGCCAGGCTCAGCTCGCGGCCCAGCACCTCGACCAATTGCGGGGTGTAGGTGAAGACCGGGAAGTTGTGCGAGGTCAGCAGCATCTGCTTCAGCGCCTGGGCGTAGGGATATTTCTTGTTCACCTCGGCATCGTCGAACACGTCGGTGCGGGTCGGCGAGCCGCCGAGCAGCGCGCGCTTCTTGGCGATCTCCGGGCTTTCGATCCACTTGATGAACTGCCAGGCGGCGTCGGAATTGGGCGAGGATTTCGGGATCGCCCAGCCCCACGCGCCGTTCAGGCTGCCGCCGGTGTCCGGGGTCGGGCCGGGAACCGGCATGATCTCCACCTTGCCGACGACGGCCGACTTCGCCGGATCGTCATAGGCGGTGCGGAAGAAGTTATAGGTGATGTAGCTGTAGGCCTTGCCCTGCGCCATCACGTTGAAGGCCTCGTCGAACGAGAAGCTGGCGGAGCCGACCGGGCCGTATTTGTTGATCGCGGTCGCGTATTGCTCGACCGCCTTTACGCCCTTCTCGTTGTTGAAGGTCGGGTTCCACTTGTCGTCGTGATACTCCGCGCCGTTGGCGAACAGGTAGTTCGACCATTCCATGGCGATCGGATCGGGGCGCAGGCCTTGGTTGACCACGCCGTGCATGTCGCCTTTGGTGAAGAACTCGACCTGCTTCAGATACTCGTCCCAGGTCTTCGGAACGCCCAAATCCATGCCGTATTTGGCCTTGAAATCCGCCTGGTTCTTCGGGTCGGCCAGCAGGTCGGTGCGATAGGTCAGGCCCATCGCGTAGTTGTAGAACGGCAGCATGTAGGTGACGCCGTCGACCTTGCCGACCAGGTCCATCAGCGCGGGGACGTAGACCGAGGTGTCGACCTTGTCCGCCTTGATCCGGTCGTCGAGCGGCTGCAGCCAGCCGGCCTTGGTGAACTCGCCGACCCAGTAGAAGTCGACCACAATTACAGAATAGCTACCCTTCGACGCCACCAATTGCGGCACCAGCTTGGTGTGCATCTCGGCGTAGTTGACGACTTCGAGATTGACCTTGTTCCCGGTCGCGGCCTCGAACTCCGGCACCACCTGCTTGACGAACTCGGTGTCCGGCACGCCCTCCATCAGGATGTTGAGCGTTTCGGCGCAGGCCGGGAATGCGAACCCAACGGCCAGCGCGCTACCCAACAGCAATCGACGCGTGATCATGGTCTTGCCTCCTCCATGTGATTCTTCGTTGTGGTCGGTCATTTCAGGGCGCCCAGCGACAGCCCCTTGATCAGGTGCTTGCGCAGGAACGGCAGCAGCAGGAACACCGGCAGCAGCGACACCACGGTGGCGGCCGCCAGCGGCGCGATCTCCACGCCCGCGTGGGTCTCGAGGCCGGCCAGGCCCACCGGCAGGGTCTGCGTCTCCGGGCCGCTCAGCACCAGCGCGAACAGAAACTCGTTCCAGGACAGGATGAAGCCGAGCAGCCCCGCCGCCAGCAATCCGGGCGCCGCCACCGGCACCGCGATCCGGATGAAAGCCTGCCAGCGGGTGGCGCCGTCGACCCGCGCCGCCTCTTCAAGCCGCGCGACGTCGCCCTCGAAGAACGACACCAGCATCCAGGACAAGAACGGCAGGCAGATGGTGAGGTGCGCGATGATGAGGCTGAGCCGGCTTTGCATCAGGCCGGCAGTCAGGAACATGCCGAACAACGGCAGCACCAGGATGATGGGTGGCAGCATCTGGCTCGCCAGCACGACCAGGCGCAGCGTAACGCCGCCGGTATTCCAGCGCGCAAAGACATAGGCCATTGCGGTCGCCAGCGGCAGCGCGATGGCGGTGGTGACCAGCGCGACCGTCAGGCTGTTGAAGAACCAGGTGGTGAAGGGATAGACGTCGAAGATCGCGGCATAGTTCATCAGGCCGAGCGTGCCGATTTCGGGCGGGATCTTGTAGGCCGTCAGCTTGTCGGTGAGGCTGACCCGCAATACCCACAGCAGCGGCAGCAGGATCATTGCCGAGAACATCACCAGGACGACGTGGGGGCCGAAATTGCGGACGAGGTGCTTCATGGCGGGTCAATCCATCCTGACGCCGCCGGTGACGTTCAGCGCCTCGCCGGTGATGAAACCGGAGAGATCGCTGCACAGGAACAGCACCGCCTTGGCAACGTCCTCCGGCAATTCCAGCCGGCCGAGCGGCGTCTGGGCGATGTAGTCGTCGATCACCTGCTGCGGGGCGAGGCCGCGCAGCTTCGCCTCCCATTGCACTTCGCGCGACTGCATGCCGGTCTTCACAAACCCCGGGCAGACGCAATTGACGCGGATGCCCTGCGCTGCTACTTCCCGCGCCAGCGCCTGCGTGAATCCCATCACCGCGAACTTGCTGGCCGAATAGTGGGCGAGCCACGGCGCGCCCCACTTGGCGGCCAGCGAGGCGGTATTGACGATGATTCCCTTGGTGCCGGCCTTGTGGAAATGCCGCACCGCGGCCTGGTTGGTCAGGAACACGCCGCGCGCATTGACGTCGAAATTGAAATCCCATTCCTCGTCGGTAAGATCGGCGACCAGGTTCATGGTGGAGACGCCGGCATTAGCGCACAGGATCTGATAGCCGCCGAGCCGCTCGGCGATCGCGGCGAAAGCCTGCTCGACACTGGCGCGCTTGCGCACGTCGATCGCGATGCCGAATGCGCCGCCGCCCAGCACCGCCGCCGCGCCTTCCGCGCCGGCCTGGTCCAGATCGGCGATCGCAACCCTTGCGCCGGCGCCGGCAAGCGCATGCGCAATCGCCAGCCCGATGCCGGTCGCGCCGCCCGTGACGATGGCGCCTTTGCCGCGAAGCTCGTTCAGCCTTGCCTCCCTATCGACCTTGTATGATCGATTTCGATCATTATGATCGGCTCGCTTTCTGAGCGCAAGCTGCTAGTATTGATCGAATTCTTGAACGCAGATGGATCGGAAATGATCATTCGCCAGCCCGGCCCGCGCCAAGCCCGCATTCTGGAGATGCTCGCCAGCCGCGGGTTCCTGACGGTGCGCGAACTGGCCGAGGCCACCGGGGTGTCCGAGATCACGGCGCGGCGCGACCTGGTCGAGTTGGAACAGCGCAAGGCGCTGAAGCGCACCCATGGCGGCGCGATGACCATGCGCAACGGCCAGGTGGAGATCTTCGATGCGTCCGAGCCGACCTTCGATGCGCGCCGGCGCCGCAACAGCAAGGCCAAGGTCGCGATCGCGCGCGCGGCCGCGCAATTGGTGAAGCCGGGAGCCATCATCGCCCTGGACGTCGGGACCTCGACCCTGGAGCTGGCGCGCTGCCTCGCCGAGGTGGGCGAGATCAGGATCGTCACCAACAATCTGCGCGCGGCCAGCTTGCTGGCGGATTCGCCGCACGCCGTCTATGTCCCGGGCGGCCGGGTGCGCGGCAAGGAATTGTCGGTCTATGGCTCGGTCACCGCCGAGCAGATCCGGAGCTATTGGTTCGATCTTGCCTTCATCGGCGTCTCGGGCATCACCGAGGGCGGATTGTTCGACTATTCGCCCGAGGATACCGAGATCAAGCGCATCTATATGGAGCGCGCCAAGCGCGTGGTGGTGCTGTGCGACGCGCAGAAGTTCGGCCACATCTCCATGGTGCAAGTGGCGCCGCTGTCGGCGTTCCATGTGCTGGCGGCGGATGCGACGCCGCCTTCAGCCCTCGGTAGCGCGCTCGCCGCGGCGGGTGTCGAACTGCTGACAGCCTAGGATTTGACGAAGCGGGTCGGCGAGAATGGGGCCAGGATCGGCTGAGGCCCACGCGTCACGAGATGTGCGATGGCCTCGCCCACCGCCGGTCCGGTCTTGAAGCCATGACCTGATGACCCGGCGGAAACGACCAATCCTTCGATCCCCGGCATCCTGCCGATCACCGGCAAATCATCCGGGCTCATGTCATAAAGCCCCGCATAGCCCGGCCTGATGCCGAGACTGGCCATCGCGGGGATACGGCTCGCGAAGGTCTCGACAATCGCCACCGACTCCGCTTCGTCCACGCCATCCATGTAATGGTCCGGATCCTCTACCACACGCGGACGCACCGGTTCGCCGTGGCGAACGCCGGTGCCGCCACCCGCCCAGGTGCCGGCGAGGATCACGCCTTCATTGTCGGGCCGCCCGTAGTTGCAGCAGATGTCGTCGCACCAGGCGAACGGCATGATCTTGCGCGCCCTGCCCGCCGCGTCGAGCACGGCCATCGGATGACGCTCGACGTGCAGCGGCAGGTCCAGCCCGGCCGTCTGGAGCAGGCGCCGCGTCCAGGGACCGGCGGCCAGCACCACCGTATCGGCTTCCAGACTGCCGCCGTTGGCGAGGTCGATTCCGGTGATCCGGTTCCCTTGTTTCCGCAAGCCCCGGACCAGCGTGTTCTGCATCACCTTGGCGCCGCGCATGCGGGCGGCCTTTGCGATCGCGTTGGTGGCGCCGAAGGCGTCGGCATAGCCGAATTCCGGCTCCCAGATCGCAACCGCCACGCCGTCGCGGGAAAAGCCGGGCGCCGCGTCCGCAAACGCCTGGGGCGAGAGCGTCTCCATCCTGGCGCCCTCGCCGCGGATGCGCGTGGCGGCGGCGCGCCAACTATCCTCGCTGTCCTTGCCGCAAATCCACATCATGCCGATTTGAGTGACGAACGAGCCCTCACCCGCGATCTCAGGCAGTGACAGCAGGATCTGAAGTCCGCGGATGGAGAGCTGCGACAATTCGGGCATCAGATAGAAAGCGTGCAGCAGCGCCGATGACCTGCCTGTCGGGCCACCCGCGGGATGAGTCTGTTCGACGAGCGTGACCGAAGTTCCACTGTCCGCCAGGTGATAGGCGGTGCTGGAACCGACGATCCCGGCGCCAACGACGATCACATCACGCATGGCGGCCTCTCCATCTCATATCTTGTCAGGACACACCAGGCAGCGGTCTTGCCAAGGCGGCGAGCCGATGCTTCAGGACCTTGCCGGTGGGGGTCGCCGGCAACGTCTCGCACAGGATGAATCGCGACGGCCGCTTGTACGGCGCCAGCCGCTCGATGCAGAACGCCGCAAGATCCTCGAGCGACGGCGGATCGCTGGGCACCACTTGCAGATAGGCGACGACGTCCTCGTTGCCGTCGCTACCGGGCGCGCCGATCACCGCCGCCTGCACCACCTTGGGATGGGCGCTGAGCACCCCTTCCACTTCCGGCGGGAACACGTTGAAGCCGGAGCGGATGATGAGCTCTTTCGACCGGCCGACGATGTGCAGGCTTTCGTCGGCATCGAAGCGCCCGACATCGCCGGTGATCAGCCAGCCATCCTTGTTCAGCGCGGCCCTGGTCTGGTCCGGCGCGCGGTAATAGCCCTTCATCACGCCCGGCCCGCGGCACCAGACATCGCCGGTCTCGCCCTGCGGCAGCTCCTTGCCGTCGGGATCGACGACGATCAGCTCGACGAAGGGCAGCGCCTGGCCGACCGAGCAGTCGCGGCGCGGAAAGTCGACCCGCGTCATCGCCATCGAAGGCGACGCCTCGGTCATGCCGTAGCCGTTGTGCAGCGGTTGGCCGAACAGCTCCTCGGCGTTGTGCTTGACGGCGGGATCGAGCGGCGCGCCGCCCGCGGACGTAAAGCGCAGCTTGTGGCCGTCGATCCTGGCGCCGGTCTGGCGGATATGCGCCAGCAGCTTGGCATACATGGCGGGGACGCCCTGCAACGCGGTCACACCCGTTCTGATGTCCTGCAGAGTCTGCTCGGCATTGAACCTGGCGCGCGGCAGGAAGCAGGAACCGGCATAGAGCCCGCCCAGAAACACCGAGGCCAGGCCGAACACGTGCGACAGCGGCAGCACGCCGTAGATCAGGTCGTCGGCGCGGAAGCCGCGCATGCCGCCGGAGATCGCGCCGATGAACAGCAGGTTGCGGTGGGTGAGCATGACGCCCTTCGGCTCGCCCGTCGTGCCCGAGGTATAGACCAGCACGGCAATCTGCTCCGCGCCGGCGGCGAAGACCGGCTCCGGCTGCGTGCTCTTGTTGAGCGCGCCGACGGCGATGCGGCCGAGCAGCGGATGATCCGATTCCTGCGCCCGCAATCGCGCGGCATGAGCGGCAGCGTCCGGCGACGCACCGACTGTGAAGACCAGCCGCCGCGCCCCGGAATGCCGCGCGATGGCGTCGATCTCCGGTCCCGAGAGCCGCGCATTGACGATGATCGACCAGGCATCGATGGCGGCGGCGGCCAGCAGCAGCGCGACGATGGCCCGGCCGTTCTCGTTGACCAGCATCACGCGGTCGCCGGGCCGGATGCCGAGCTCTCGCAGCAGATCCATCGCGGCCCGCACGGCAGCGGCCAGCTCCGCATAGGACCAGCGGACGTCGCCGTCGATCAAGGCCGGCGCCAGGGGCGCGCGCTGCTCCCAACGCCAGACCAGATCGCTCGATCGATCCGGCAGATCGTGGATCCGGTCGAGGACGTGCTGTGCAACTTTGGGGATCATGACGCGTCGCGGATCATGTTGCGGGCGATGACGAGCTGCTGGATCTGGCTGGTGCCCTCGTAGATGCGGAACAGCCGCACGTCACGATAGAAGCGCTCGATGCCGTAGTCGGCGACATAGCCGGCGCCGCCATGGATCTGCACCGCGCGATCGGCGACGCGGCCGACCATCTCGGAAGCGAACAGCTTGCAGCAGGAGGCTTCGGTGCTGACGGTTTCGCCCGCATCCTTGCGCCGCGCCGCGTCGACCACCATGCAGCGCGCCGCGTAGGATTCAGCGCGGCTGTCGGCCAGCATGGCCTGGATCAGCTGGAACTCGGCGATCGGCTTGCCGAATTGCCGCCGCTCCATGGCGTAGCGCAGTGAATCCGCGATCAGCCGCTCGGCCGCCGCGACGCAGACCGCCGCGATATGTAGCCGGCCGCGATCCAGCACCTTCATCGCGGTCTTGAAGCCGCGCCCCTCGATTCCGCCGATCAGGTTCTCGGCCGGGACGCGGCAATCCTCCAGCACCACGTCCGCGATCGGCGTGCCTTGCTGGCCCATCTTGCGCTCGGGCTTGCCGATCGTGAGGCCAGGCAAGCGCCGCTCGACGATGAAGGCGCTGATCCCGCCGGCGCCCTCCTCGCCGGTGCGCGCCATCAGGGTGAAGATGTCGGCATCCGGCGCGTTGGTGATGAAGCGCTTGACGCCGTTCAGCCGGTAGACATCGCCGTCGCGCCGCGCGCTGGTCTTCAGCGATGCGGCATCCGATCCCGCTTCCGCCTCCGTCAAGGCAAAGGACGCGATCAGCTCGCCGGTAGCGAGCCGCGGCAGCCAGGCCTGCTTTTGCGCCGGCGTGCCGTCGATGATGATGCCCTGTGAGCCGATGCCGTTGTTGGTGCCGAAGACCGAACGGAAGGCCGGCGAGGTTCGGCCGATCTCGAACGCCGCCAGAATCTCCTCTTCCATGGTGAGGCTGAGCCCGCCGAATTCCTCCGGGATGGAGAGGCCAAACAGGCCGAGCGCGCGCATCTCCGCCACCAGCTCCGGCGGAACGCGATCTTCGCTGGCAACGCGCGCCTCGTTCGGCACCAGCCGTTCGGCGACGAACCGGCGAAGGGTATCGAGCAATTGCCGCAAAGACTCTTCATCCCGGATCATGCGCGTTGCTCCTCGCTGCCGGTCGTTAGGCGCTCAACGAGCTCGCGAACTTGGTGTTGAGATAAGGCTCGATCGCTTCGGTCCCGCCTTCCGAACCATAGCCGGAATCCTTGACGCCGCCGAACGGTACTTCCGGCAGCGCCAGGCCGTAGTGGTTGACCGAGACCATGCCCGATTCGATGTCGGCGATCGCCGCAGTCGCCCGTGCGGTCGAACGGGTGAAGACGTAGGCCGCGAGGCCGTAGGGCAGCCGGTTCGCTTCCGCCACTGCCTCCTCGTGCTCGGTGAAGGACGAGATCAGGGCAATCGGCCCGAACGGCTCCTCGTTCATCGCACGCGCATCCTTCGGCGTGCCGGTCAGCACCGTCGGCTCGAAGAAATAGCCGCGATTGCCGATCCGGTTGCCGCCGGTCTGCAGCTCGGCACCGCGCTCGACGGCATCCTGGATCATGGCTTCCAGCGCCGGGATGCGCCGCGGGTTGGCGAGCGGCCCCATTTCCGTCGCCGGATCCTGGCCGCTGCCG
>DASYRS010000331.1:0-4032 GCA_036004205.1 Dongiaceae bacterium | reverse complement strand
CGCCGGCGAGCATGACAATTGGGAGTTGTCGATCGAGCGCGACGGCAAGATCAAGACCTTGAACGTGCACTAGGGAAAGCCGCGAGACCCATGTCCGGCCTGTTCGAAGCACAAGCGCCGCGGCCGTTGGCCGATCGGATGCGCCCGCAGCGCCTGGAGGAGATCGTCGGCCAGGATCACCTGATCGGCGCCAACGCGCCGATCGGGCGCATGCTGGCGGCGCGGCAGATATCTTCGATGATCCTGTGGGGCCCGCCGGGCTGCGGCAAGACCACGCTCGCGCGCCTGATCGCGGAGAAAGTCGATCTGCATTTCGAGATGCTGTCGGCGATCTTTTCCGGCGTCGCGGACCTGCGCAAGATCTTCGAGGCGGCCAAGCAGCGGCGCGTGATGGGCCGCGGCACCTTGCTGTTCATCGACGAGATCCATCGCTTCAACCGCAGCCAGCAGGACGGCTTCCTCCCGCATGTCGAGGACGGCACCATCGTGCTGGTCGGCGCGACCACCGAGAACCCGTCCTTCGAGCTGAACGCCGCCCTGCTGTCGCGCTGCCAGGTGTTCGTGCTGAACCGCCTGCACGAGACCGACCAGGAAAAGCTGCTGAAGCGGGCCGAAGAACTGATGGGTTTTTCCCTGCCTTTGAATGCCGAGGCGCGCACGGCCCTGATCGCGATGGCCGATGGCGATGGGCGCTATCTGCTGAACATGGCAGAGGAACTGTTCCGTCTACCGCCGGATATAATCCTGGACCCGGCCGCGCTGACCAAGGCGGTGCAGAAGCGCGCGCCGCTCTACGACAAGGCGCAAGAGGGCCATTACAACCTCATTTCCGCATTGCACAAGTCGCTGCGCGGCTCGGATACTGATGCGGCGCTGTATTGGCTGGCGCGCATGCTGGTGGGCGGCGAGGACCCCAAATACATCGCGCGCCGGCTGCTGCGCTTCGCGGTGGAGGATATCGGCCTTGCCGATCCGCAGGCCCTGACGCAGGCCCTGGCGGCGTGGGATGCCTATGACCGCCTGGGTTCGCCGGAGGGCGAGCTGGCGATCGCGCAATGCGTCATCTATCTAGGGACTGCGCCGAAATCCAACGCCGCCTACGAGGCCTTGAGCGGGGCCAATGAAGCGGCGCGCAAGACCGGGTCTCTCATGCCGCCCAAGCATATCCTCAATGCGCCGACGCGGCTGATGAAGGACCTCGGCTACGGCAAAGGATATAACTACGACCACGACACCGCCGAAGGCTTCTCGGGCCAGAATTATTTCCCCGACGGCATGGCCCGCCAGCGCTTCTACAGCCCCGTCGAACGGGGCTTCGAACGCGATATCCTGAAGCGCATCGAATACTGGGACCGCCTCCGCGCAAAGAAGGCGCAAGGCGACGGGGAGGCCTGATTTCCAGGCATATCCGACCCCTTTTCGGCCCATGCGAGAAATGCAGAATTGGCGCCCGTGGCATGCGCCGTTTCGACTTGTCCCGTTACAATGCCATCGCTAGGGTCGCCGCTTGTGACTGGATCTATGTGGGTGGGGCCAGCACGAGTGAAACAACAATTTCAGGGTTCGGGGATGCAAGATTATCTGTCGCCGGAGCGCCAAAAGGCCGCGTTGCTCACCATCGATGCTCAACGCGATTTCGTTCTTCCAGGTGCGCCAGCGACAGTCAGCGGAAGTACCGCGGCGGCCGCGCAGATGCGTCAGCTCGTCGAAACCTTCCGCGCGCATCACGCGCCGATCGTGCACATGGTGCGGCTCTATCGCTGCAACGGATCGAATGTCGATCTGTGCCATCGCTCGCTGATCGAGGCCGGCCAGCGTATTGTCATGCCGGGCACCCTCGGCGCCGAGATCGTCGACCAATTGAAACCGACCTTGGGGCTGCGTTTGCAGCCCGATCTGCTTCTGGACGGCAAGATGCAGGAGATCGGGCCCAAGGAGTGGATCTGCTACAAGCCGCGCCTCTCCGCATTTTTCCAGACGCCCGTCGAAGAGCACCTCAAGTCCCTCGGTATTTCCACCATCGTCATCTGCGGCACCGATTTCCCGGCCTCTCCAAGGTCCACCGTCTACGCCGCCGCCAATCGCGATTTCCGCCTGGTGCTTGCCACCGACGCCATATCGGGCGCGACCGATTCCGGCCTCGATGAGATGGCGCAGATCGGCGCCTATCTGATGGCGACCGACCGATTGCTCGAATGGCTGCCGCGCAACCGCGCCGCGGCTTGATTCCATCCACCTTTTCGTGCTGTCTCACGCCATGAGCGGCGTGCAGCAGATCGAAATCAAGCAACAGGATGCGGACCAGCGGCTGGACCGCTGGTTCAAGCGGCAATTTCCCGCGCTCAGCCACGGGCGGCTGGAAAAGCTGCTGCGCACCGGCCAGATCAGGCTCGATGGCAAGCGCGCCAAGGCCGGCGACCGCGTGGAAGCCGGCCAGATGGTGCGCGTGCCCCCCTTGGGCGAAGCACCGGACCGCTCCGAGCAGCCGCAGCAGCCGCGCCGTCCCAGCGCGGCGGATGCCGGCTGGGCCAAGACTCTGCAGAAATCGGTGCTCTACAAGGACGACGACGTGCTGGTGATCGACAAGCCGGCCGGCCTCGCGGTGCAGGGCGGCAGCGGGCTTTCGACCAGCGTCGATGATCTGCTCGACGCGCTGCAATTCGATGCCAAGGAGCGGCCGCGCCTGGTCCATCGCCTGGACCGCGACACCAGCGGCGTGCTGGCGCTCGCGCGCAACGCGAAGGCGGCCAAGCACCTGACCGAGGCCTTCCGCCACAAGGATGCGCGCAAGATCTATTGGGCGGTGGTGGTCGGTGTGCCGGACGTGCGCGGCGGCCGCATCGACGCGCCGCTGCAGAAGGCAGGCGGCAAGGGCGCCGAGCGCGTGCATGTCGATGAAGAGGGCAAGCGCGCCGTCACCGAGTTCGCCGTGATCGAGAAAGCCGGCAAGAAGGCGGCGTGGCTGGCACTGATGCCGGTGACCGGCCGCACCCATCAACTGCGCGCGCATTGCGTGGCGCTGGGCACGCCGATCCTGGGCGACGGCAAATATGCCGGCGCGGCGGCGTTTCTCGCCAAGGACAATCTGGCGCGGCAACTCCATCTTCATGCGCGGCGCCTGCGGCTGCCGCATCCGAAGGGCAAGGGCTGGATCGATGTGACGGCACCCTTGCCCGAGCATATGCGCAAGACCTGGACTTTCTTCGGATTCGCGGCGAAGCCCGAGCGCGATCCGTTCGCCGACCTGGATCGCTGACGCGATGCTGGCCGACATTTCCCATCGCTTGTTCGTGTTCGATTGCGACGGCACGCTGGTCGACAGCCAGCACAATATCGTCGCCGCGATGGGGACGGCCTGGGCACGCCACGATCTGCCGGCGCCGGCGGCCAGCGAGGTACGCCGCGTCGTCGGCCTCTCGCTCGAGGTTGCGATCGCCCGTCTGCTCCCCGCCTTGGACGATGCCATGCACCGCACGCTGGCGACGTCCTATCGCGAAATCGTGCATGGCCTGCGCGCCGGCAATGCGCAGGGCGTCACGGAAGAGCCGCTGTTCCCCGGCATCCGCGAGCTGATCGAGGTGCTGGCCGCGCCGGAGATTTTCCTCGGCGTCGCCACGGGCAAGAATCTGCGCGGGCTGGAGCACACGCTCGGCGTGCATGGCCTGCGCGAGCGGTTCCACACCGTGCAGACCGCCGACCTGTGCCGCAGCAAGCCGGATCCGGAGATGGTGCTGCGCGCCATGGCCGAAACCGGCATCGAGGCCGAAGCGACCGTGGTCATCGGCGATACCAGTTTCGACATGGAAATGGCGCGCTCGGCGGGTGCCACCGCCATCGGTGTCGCCTGGGGCTATCACGAGGTCGCTGAGCTGACGACCGCGGGCGCCCACGCCATCATTCAGCAGCCCGCCGACCTGCTGGTTGAATTGCGGCGGCTGGCGCCGGCAGCGTAGAATGATCCGGGAACGCCGGAGGTTCGGCGCATGAGACGATCATCGATATCTGAGTGGTGCGCGCGCGCTTTCTCTTCCC
>DASYRS010000330.1:0-7693 GCA_036004205.1 Dongiaceae bacterium | reverse complement strand
CCTTGCTGTGGGCCAGCAACCGCGACGAAATGGCCGACCGGCCGTGGTCGCCGCCGGCGCGCCATTGGCCGGACCGGACCGAGGTGGTGGCGGGCCGCGATGACCTGGCCGGCGGCTCGTGGCTCGGCGTCAACGATGCGGGCGTGATCGCGGGCGTGCTCAACCGCCGCAACACGCTGGGCCCGCAGGAGGGCAAGCGCAGCCGCGGCGAGTTGGTGCTCGACGCGCTCGACTTCGCCGATGCGGCCGACGCTGTGGAGATGCTGCGCGAGCTCGACGCCCATGCCTTCCGCCCCTTCAACATGGTGGTGTGCGACAACCGCGATGCCTTCTGGGTGCGCAATCTCGGCAACCAGGTCGAGACCGAAGCTCTGCCGCAAGGCTTGTCGATGATCACCGCGTCCGACCGCAACGATCCCAACAGCAAGCGCATCCGCTGGTTCCTGCCGCGCTGGAAAGACGCGAAGGTGCCCGATCCCGAGACCGGAGATTGGAGCGCCTGGCAGGAGCTGCTGTGCGACCGCGGCCACGACCCCGCCGGCACCGTGTTCGACGCCATGAACATCGTCTCGAATACCGGCTTCGGCACGGTCTCCTCCTCGCTGATCGCGCTGCCGGCGCCGCAATTCGCCGCCCGCCGTCCGATCTGGAAATTCGTCGGCGGCCGGCCGGACAAATCCAGCATTTGGCAGGACGTCGAGCTCTAGGTTGCCTGCGCGAAATCCCTTGCGCTCCATCTTTGTCCGTGTATGTTATATTATAACATTACTAGAAGAGGTAGGCGATGAGGCGATTGGGTTGGCTGGCCGGCGCGCTGGCAGCGTTTGTTCTGACTTCCTGCCCGGCCACGGCCGAGGGCAAGCCGGTCGCGGTGGCGACCTTTTCGATCCTCGCCGATCTCACCCAGCGCATCGCCGGCGACCATGTGCAAGTCCTGACCCTGGTCGGCCCGAACGGCGATGCCCACGTGTTCGAGCCCGGCCCCAAGGAATCGACGGAACTGGCTGAGGCCAAGCTGCTGATCGCCAACGGGCTCGGGTTCGAGCCGTGGCTGGCGCGCCTGGAGGATGCCTCGGGCTTCAAGGGCAAGATGGTGGTGGCGACCGACGGCGTAGCTGCCCTGAAAGGCAATGAAGAGCTGGGCCCGACCGATCCCCACGCGTTCCAGGACCTGTCGAATGCGCAGATCTATGCCGCCAACATTGCGAAAGGTCTCGCCGAGGCGGACCCCGCCCATGCCGCCGATTTCAAAGTCAACGCGGACAAGCTGATCGCCGACATGGGCACGCTGGACAAGGAGCTGAAGTCGGAGTTCGCGGCGGTCCCGCAGGAGCGCCGCCGCATCCTCACCTCCCACGATGCGTTCCAGTATTTCGGCAAGGCCTATGGCATTGAGTTCGTCGCCGTCCAGGGCATCAGCACCGAGGCCGAGCCCTCCGCCGAGGACCTGGCGACGATCGTCCGCCAGGCGCGCGATGGGCACCTCTCCGCGATCTTCCTGGAGAACATGGCCGACCCCCGGCTGGCCGAGACGGTGGCACAGGAATCGGGCGTGCATATGGGGGGTGAGCTCTATGCCGACGCCTTGTCCGAGCCGAACGGCCCGGCCCCGAACTATCTGTCGCTGGTCCGTTACAACGCGAAGCAATTGCTTGCCGCCATGCAGTGACGTAGAGTTCGCGCGCCGTTGAATGCGGAGCGCAGTGATGAAGACTCGCCGTGACCTGTTGCTGGGGCTTGTGGCCGGCGGTGCCGGCTTTGGCGTTCTCTCCAGCCGCGCCGTCGCCTGGTACTATGAAGAGCTGACGCCGGGTCAGACCGCGGCCTTCGCGCAGGCCTGCCGCGTGCCGTCGCAATATTCGGGCGATGGCCACGCCGGCCTGATCGCCGCCGCACGCCGGGAGTTGGCGCAGCGCATCGCGCAGGGGTTGCTGCCCGCCGGCAGCAGCGAACAGGTCGGCTGCCCGATCTGCGGGTGCAGCTTCGTGGTCACCGCGGACGGGACCAATTGATCCGACGCACCGCGGCCGCCTGCGTTCCCATCATGTCGTTCCTCTTCGCCGCCAGCCCGGCCGAGGCGCATCCCCACGTCTTCATCGACAACAAGGTTGGGTTCGTGTTCGACGCCGGAAAGGTGACGGCGCTGCGCCTGCACTGGGTGTTCGACGATATCTTCAGCGACGATCTGTTGAACCAGTTCGACGCCGATGGGGACGGCAAGTTCGACCAGCTCGAAAGCAAGGCGGTCGGCGAAGGCACGCTGCCCAACCTCAAGCTATTCCACTACTTCACCTATGTCTGGGTGGACGGCAAGCAGCTCGATGAGATCGCGCCGGCCGATTTCGTCGCCAGTGCCGACGACCAGCGCATCGTGACCTTCGAGATGAAAGTGCCGCTGCCGCAGCCGGTCGATCCGCGCACCCAGGCTCTGGCGACTGAGATCTACGACCGCGAATACTACGTCGAGATCGACCTTGCCAAAGACGATCCCGTCGCGCTGGAGAATGCCGACGGCGTGCCGTGCGGCGCGACGGTGCGCGACGATCACGAGAACGCCTATTTCGGCGGCTTCGTCTTCCCCCAGGAGATCGCGCTGCAATGTCACTGATGCGTCTGATCGGGCTGGCGCTCGCTCTGCTGCTGTTCGCCTTGCCCACGGCGGCGCACGCGCAGCAGGCCCCCTTGTTCCCGGCGCCGAGCGGCGATGGCGCGAGCGCCGATCAGCCGGTGGCCAGCCCATCCCTCTGGCGAACAATCGGCTTCTATGTCGTGCGCGCCGAAGCCACCTTCAGCCGCCAGCTCAACCGCCAGATGGCGGCCATCCGCAACGGCACCGGGTCGCTGCCGCTGCTGAGCGGCATCCTGGCGGCATTCCTCTATGGCGTGTTCCACACCCTCGCGGTCGGGCATGGCAAGACGGTGGTGGTCGGCTATTTCCTCGGCAACCGCGCCCGGCCGGCGCAAGGCATCGCGATGGCGAGCTGGATCGCGATCAGCCATGTCCTCGGCGCCGTCGTGGTGGCGGTCGCGGCGCATTGGATCCTGGAACGCACCCTGATGTCGCCGATCGAGCAGAACCACTGGATCCGCATGATCAGCTTCGGCGCGATCGCCTTGATCGGCGCCTGGATGCTGGTGGGCGAGTGGCGGCGCCTCAGCGGCAAGGCGACCGGTGGGCACCATCACCACCACGATCACGACCACGACCATCATCACGGCCATGGCGCCGGGCATCGCCGCCTGCTGGCCGTCGCCGCCGGCTTCGTGCCCTGTTCCGGCGCCATCCTGATCCTCACCTTCGCGATCGCGAACGGCATCCTGGCGAGCGGCCTCGCGATGGTGGTGGCGATCGCCCTCGGCATGGCCGCGACTCTGGGCGGCCTCGGTCTCGCCAGCATGCTGGTGCGCCACCAGGTGGTGTTCCGCCTGGCCAATCGGGGCGGTGTGACCAGGTGGCTCGGCCTCCTTGGCCCGCTCCTCATCCTGGTCATAGGTGGGTTGCTGTTTTTGGCCGAGCTCTCGATCCTTGTGGTTACGACAAGTAATTGATCGAAAATCATAATTCCGGCCGGAGCGAGTCGCGCTGCACCTGCGAGATCGATTGAGTTTCCGGGGTGCGCCTGCTAGAAGGGTGCCGATTCCGACCTTGGCGCCCCTGGTTGGCCCTTTTTTCAGAATTGGAGAGCCCGGATGTCTCGTCGCCGGCGCATTTACGAAGGCAAGGCCAAGGTCTTGTTCGAAGGTCCGGAGCCCGGGACGCTGGTCCAGTATTTCAAGGACGACGCCAGCGCTTTCAACAACCAGAAAAAGGGCACCATCACCGGCAAGGGCGTCCTCAACAACCGCATCTCCGAATACCTGATGGTGAAGCTGGGCGAGATCGGCGTGCCGACGCACTTCGTGCGCCGCCTCAACATGCGCGAGCAGTTGGTGCGCGAGGTGGAGATCATCCCGCTCGAGGTCGTGGTGCGCAACATCGTGGCCGGCTCGCTCGCCAAGCGCTTCGGGATTCCGGAAGGCACGCAGCTCCCGCGCTCGATCATCGAGTACTATTACAAGTCCGATGAGCTGGGCGATCCGATGGTCTCGGAAGAGCATGTGACCGCGTTTGGCTGGGCGACGCCGCAGGATCTCGACGAGATGATGTCGCTCGCGCTGCGCGTGAACGATTTTCTGCTCGGCCTCTTCCTCGGCGTCGGCCTCAAGCTGGTCGACTTCAAGCTGGAGTTCGGCCGGCTCTACGAGAATGACGAGATGCGTCTCGTCCTGGCGGACGAGATCAGCCCCGACAATTGCCGCCTGTGGGACGTCAAGACCAACGAGAAGCTGGACAAGGACCGTTTCCGCCGCGACCTCGGCAACGTCGAGGAAGCCTACCAGGAAGTGGCGCGGCGGCTCGGCATCTTCCCCGAAGGCGGACCGAGGGACATGAAGGGTCCCTCCACCATGCAGTGACGACCCCGTAACAGAAGGACGAGAGATGAAGGCGCGCGTTCACATCACCTTGAAATCAGGCGTTCTGGACCCGCAAGGCCGCGCGATTGCCCACGCGCTCGGCACCTTGGGCTTCGGCGGTGTCAACGACGTGCGCCAGGGCAAATACATCGAGATCGACCTCAACGAACGCGACAAGGCGAAAGCCAAGCAACAGGTCGATCAGATGTGCGCCAAACTGCTGGCAAACACCGTGATCGAGAACTACGCCATCGATCTCGTCGACTGACGGGGACTCCCATGAAAGCTGCCATTGTCGTGTTCCCTGGCTCCAACCGGGAGCGGGATGCTGAAGCGGCCTTGACCCAGGCGATGGGCAAGAAGCCGGTCCTGGTCTGGCACCGCGATACCGAATTGCCGGACGTCGATCTGGTCCTGGTGCCGGGCGGTTTCTCCTACGGCGATTACCTGCGTTGCGGCGCCATCGCCGCCCATTCGCCGATCCTGCGTGAGGTGAAGGCCCGCGCGGACAAGGGGCTAGCCGTGATCGGCGTGTGCAACGGGTTCCAGATCATCACCGAGGCGGGGCTGCTGCCGGGCGTCCTGCAGCGCAATGCCAGCCTCAAGTTCGTGTGCAGGAACGTGCGGTTGAAGGTCGAGACCTCGCAATCGCTCTTCACCAGCCAGTACGAGCAGGGCCAGGTGCTGAGCATCCCGGTCGCGCATGCCGAGGGCAACTACTTCGCCGACGAGCAGACGCTGGACCAGCTGGAAGCGAACGGGCAGGTGGCATTCCGCTATTGCAGCCCGGACGGCGAGCTCGACGACGAGCACAATCCGAACGGCTCTGCGCGCAACATCGCCGGCATCTTCAATCGCACCAAGAACGTGCTGGGCCTGATGCCGCATCCGGAGAACGCGATCGAGCCGCTGCAGGGCTCGACCGACGGCAAGGCCCTGTTCCAGAGCATGGTGGAGGCGCTCTCGTGAGCACTGCGATCGCCAAGATCACGCCCAACGTCATCGCCGAGCACGGGTTGACGGCCGAGGAATATGCGCTGGTGCTGGAGATCATGGGCCGTGAGCCCTCGATGACCGAGCTCGGCATCTTCTCCGTCATGTGGAGCGAGCATTGCTCCTACAAATCCTCGCGCGTGCATCTGAAGAAGCTGCCGACCAAGGCGCCATGGGTGATCCAGGGTCCGGGCGAGAATGCCGGCGTCATCGATATCGGCGACGGCCAGGCCGCCATCTTCAAGATGGAGAGCCACAACCACCCGAGCTTCATCGAGCCGTATCAGGGCGCGGCGACCGGCGTCGGCGGCATCATGCGCGACGTCTTCACCATGGGCGCGCGGCCGATCGCCAACGTCAACGCGCTGCGCTTCGGCGAACCGGACGATCCGAAGACCCGGCATCTGATCGCGGGCGTGGTCGCGGGCATCGGCGGCTACGGCAATTGCATGGGCGTGCCGACGGTGGCGGGCGAGGTCAATTTCCACGCCAGCTATAACGGCAACATCCTGGTCAATGCCATGACCGTCGGCCTCGCCGCCACCGACAAGATCTTCTATTCGGCTGCGGCGGGCATCGGCAATCCCGTGATCTATGTCGGCGCCAAGACGGGACGCGACGGCATCCATGGCGCGACCATGGCCTCCGCCGAGTTCAACGAGGATTCGGAGGAGAAGCGCCCAACCGTGCAGGTCGGCGATCCGTTCACCGAGAAGCTGCTGCTCGAAGCCTGCCTCGAGCTGATGGCGACCGACGCCATCGTCGCGATCCAGGACATGGGCGCGGCCGGCCTCACGTCCTCCTCGGTCGAGATGTCGTCCAAGGGCGGGCTCGGCATCGAGCTCGACCTCGACAAGGTGCCGGTGCGCGAGACGCACATGAGCGCCTACGAGATCATGCTCTCCGAAAGCCAGGAGCGCATGCTGATGATCCTGAAGCCGCAGGCGATGGACAAGGCGCGCGCGATCTTCGAGAAGTGGGAGCTGGATTTCGCCGAGATCGGGCGCCTGACCGATAGCGGCCATCTGGTGCTGAAAAAGAACGGCAAGGTCGAAGCCGACATGCCGGTCGCTCCGCTGGTCGAGAAGTCACCGGTCTATCAGCGCCCTTATGTTCCGACCAAGCCGCAGGCGGATATCGATCCGGCTTCCGTGCCGGCACCGTCCGACTTGCTGGCGGCGCTGCGCGCGCTGATTGGCTCGCCCGACCTCGCCTCGCGCCGCTGGGTGTGGGAGCAGTACGACCACATCATCACGGGCAACATCGCGCAGCGCCCCGGCGGCGATGCTGCTGTCGTTCGTCTGCCAGAGATGAAGAAGGCGCTCGCCATCACGTCCGACTGCACGCCGCGCTATTGCTTCGCCGATCCGAAGCGCGGCGGCGCGCAGGCGGTGGCGGAGACCTGGCGCAACCTGACGGCGGTCGGCGCGACGCCGCTCGCCATCACCGACAACATGAATTTCGGCAACCCGCAGCGGCCGGAGATCATGGGCCAGTTCGTCGGCTGCATCGAAGGCATGGTCGAGGCCTGCAAGGCGCTCGACTATCCGGTCATCTCCGGCAACGTCTCGCTCTATAACGAGACCAACGGCAAGGGCATCCTGCCGACGCCGGTCATCGGCGGGGTCGGCGTGATGGCGGATGCGGAGAAGTCGGCGCCCATCGCCTTTCGTCAACCGGGCGAAATTATCCTGCTGGTGGGCGAGACCAAGGGCCATCTCGGCCAGTCGATCTATCTGCGCGAGTTGCACGGGCGGGAAGAGGGCCCGCCGCCGCCAGTCGATCTCGCCGCGGAAAAACGCAACGGCGACTTCATCCGTACGCAAATTCTGGCAGGCATCGTGACCGCCTGTCACGATTGCGCCGATGGTGGCCTGCTGGTCGCGGTCGCGGAGATGGCGATGGCCGGCAATCTCGGTGCCAGCCTGCGCGCGCCTGAGAAAATCTCAGGCCCGGCGCACGCCTTCTGGTTCGGCGAGGACCAGGCGCGTTACCTGGTCACGGTCGATGCCGGGGCGGCCGAGACAGTGATGGCGCGCGCGCGCACCGCAGGCGTGCCGGTGCGCCAGCTCGGGCTCACCGGCGGTGACGCGTTGACACTCGAGGGCGAGCGCCCGATTCCGGTCGCAAGGCTGCGCGAGCGCTTCGAGGGCTGGCTGCCCGCCTATATGGCCGGTGGGAGGGAGTAAGCTCTGACTTTTTGACCGCTGCTAATTGTTCGCGTCACACTTGGCGCGACGTAGGA
>DASYRS010000329.1:0-12601 GCA_036004205.1 Dongiaceae bacterium | reverse complement strand
AGGAGACGTTCGGCTTCTGCTTGATGCGCCGGAACACTTCGCCGGAATCCGCCATCTGCGGCACCCATTTGGGCGAGACGAACGCGCCGGCCTCGATGGCGGAGAGGCCGGTCTCCGACAGACGGTCGATCAGCGCGACTTTGATATCGAGCGGAACCGGCTTTGCCTCGTTCTGCAATCCGTCGCGCGGCCCGACCTCGACCACGCGTACATGGGTTGGCAGGCTCATGACGCCGCCTCGAACGCGATCAGCTCCACCCCTTCGGCGACGGAATCGCCGGCGCGGAACTTGATCTGGCGGACCACGCCGTCGGAATGGGCCGCGATGGTATGCTCCATTTTCATCGCTTCGACCACCATCAGGGCCTGGCCGCGCGTCACCGTTGCTCCGGCCTCGACCATCACCCGCACCACGGTGCCCGGCATGGGCGACATCAACTGGCCGGGGCCGGAAGACGCGGCCTCCGCCTCCGCCAGCACGTCGATGCGCCCGACGCGCGTCGCACGGCCGCGCTCGATCACGGTCACCTGGTTGCCGTCCTGGACGATAGTGACGCGCAGGCGCCCATGATCGGCCCCGGCGACCAGCGCCCCATTGTCGATCCTGGGGGCGGTCAGGCGCAAGGGCGCGCCGTCATCGATGGCGATGCTCCAGCGCTCTCCCGAAAAGGTCAGGCGCGCGTCGCGCTGCTGTCCGGCGCCGTCCCGCAGCAGGATCGAAGATCCACCTTCGCCATTGACCCGCCAGCCATTGGTGGTGGCCCATGGGGAATGAGGGTCTCCGCCATGGCGCGCTGCCTCCGCCGCGCGCTGCCCGCCGGATAGGACGAGGAACGCGGCCGCCAGCGCCAGCGCGCGCTCCGGCGTTCCGCCCACCTCGGGCAGCAGGTCGGCGCGGTGGCGCTCGATGAATCCGGTATCGATCTCTTCCTCCACGAATGCCGGGTGCCCCAGCACTTCGATCAGGAACCCGGCGTTGGTGGCAAGGCCTGCGATCTCCGTCTCCATCAAGGCGCGGCGCAGGCGCTGGGCCGCGGCGGTGCGGTCCTCGCCCCAGGCGATCACCTTTGCGATCATCGGGTCGTAGTAGGTGGAGATCGCATCGCCCGCGCGCACGCCGGAATCGATGCGCAGGTTGCTGGCGGCGCTTGGCCACGCCAGATGCGCGATACGCCCGGTCGCCGGCAGGAAGCCCTTGGCCGGATCCTCGGCATAGAGCCGCACTTCCATCGCGTGGCCATAGCGCGACAATTCCGCCTGGCCTTCCGGCAGCGTCTCGCCGCTTGCCACGCGCAATTGCCACTCCACCAGGTCGAGGCCCGCGATCATCTCCGTCACCGGATGCTCGACCTGCAGGCGGGTATTCATCTCGATGAAATAGAACGCGCCATTGTCATAGAGGAACTCGACCGTCCCCGCGCCGACATAGGCCACGGCCTTGGCCGCCGCGACCGCGGCCTCGCCCATGCGCCTGCGGGTTTCGTCCGACAGGCCTGGGGCGGGCGCCTCCTCGATCACCTTCTGGTGCCGGCGCTGGATCGAGCAATCGCGGTCGTGGATATAGACGGCGTTGCCGTGGGCATCGGCGAACACCTGCACCTCGACGTGGCGCGGCCGTTCCAGGTATTTCTCGATCAGCAGCCGCTCGTCGCCGAACGCCGACTTGGCCTCCCGCCGCGCGCCTTCGATCGCCGGCGGCAATTCATGTTCCGCGCGCACGATGCGCATGCCCTTGCCGCCGCCGCCGGCCGATGCCTTGATCAGCACCGGGAAGCCGATGCGCATCGCTTCGGCGATCAAGTGCGAATCCGCCTGCTCGGCGCCGTGATAGCCCGGCACCAGCGGCACCCGCGCCTTTTCCATCAGCAGCTTGGATTCCGACTTGGAGCCCATGGCGTGGATCGCGCCAGCCGGCGGGCCGATGAAGGTGACACCGACCTTGGCGCAGGCTTCGGCGAAGCGCGCGTTCTCGGACAGGAAGCCATAGCCGGGATGGATCGCCTCGGCGCCGGTCGCCACCGCGGCGGCGATCACCTTGTCGATCGCGAGATAGCTTTGCGCGGCGGGCGCAGGGCCCAGCAGGATCGCCTCATCCGCCATCTCGACATGCAGCGCGCCGGCATCCGCCTCGGAATAGACCGCGACCGTGCCGATGCCCAGGCGCTTCGCCGTCCGCATGATGCGGCAGGCGATCTCGCCGCGGTTGGCGATCAGGATCTTGCGGAACATGCCCCGGCCTATCCCCTCAAAATAGAGTCCCCCTCTCCCCTCGCGGGAGAGGGTTGCGGAGGCTTGGCGAGCGTCAGCGAGCTTAGCCGGAGCTGGGTGAGGGCGCACGCCGCAGGCGCACAGCGCACAAGCGCTGAAAACGCATTGCATGGCACCACTGCTCTGGCGCTCTCACGAGCGCGCGCACCCGTCGATGCGCTACCCCTCATCCAGCTTCGCCTAGGTTCGCTTCGCTCACCAAGGCTACGCAACCTTCTCCCGCAAGGGGAGAAGGGGTGTCTTGCCAGCGTGGCTTTGCTAATCTGCAACTGTTTCCCCTCAGCTCCAGTTCGGCTTGCGCTTCTCGAGGAAGGCGGCGACGCCCTCCTTGCCTTCGGCGGAGGCGCGCGCATCGGCGATGCGCCAGGCGGTATCGCGCCGCAAGGCTTCATCGATCTTGGCATAGGATACGCGCTGGATCAGGTCCTTGGCGGCAGACTGCGCGGCAGG
The DNA here is from genome assembly GCA_036004205.1 of Dongiaceae bacterium. Lineage (GTDB taxonomy): Bacteria > Pseudomonadota > Alphaproteobacteria > Dongiales > Dongiaceae > Dongia_A. The sequence continues at coordinate 9,883 of DASYRS010000329.1, read as the reverse complement.
GCCGCCTTTCAGCAGATGCCCGACGATCTCGTCGCGCGCTTCGGCCAGCGCATCGGGCGCGACCACGCGATGGACCAGGCCCAGACGTTCCGCCGTCGCGGCATCGAACTTCTCGGCGGTGAGGAAATAGCGCCGGCAGGCGCGCGGCCCGATCGCCGCCGCGACATAGGGCGAGATGACAGCCGGAATGAGGCCCAGTCGCACTTCGGACAGGCAGAAGCTGGCCTTGGTGGTGGCGATGGCGATGTCGCAGCACGCGACCAGCCCAACGCCGCCGCCGAACGCCGCGCCCTCGATCAGGCCGACGACCGGCTTCGGGCAGCGGTCGATCGCCGCCATCAGGTCGGCGAGCAGCAGCGAATCGCGCTCATTCTCCTCGCGCCCGAGCACCGACATGCGCTTCATCCAGTCGAGATCGGCGCCGGCGGAAAAGCTCGGACCGTTCGCGGCCAGCACCACCACGCGCGCCGACGCGTCGCCGGCGAGGTCGCGGAAAGCCTGGGTCAGCTCCGCGATCAGATGCTCGTCGAACGCATTGTGCTTGTCGGGGCGGTTGAGCCGCACCGTCGCCACCTTGCCTGCCCGCTCGATCTGGAGATACGAGGCCATTGCCATCACATCCGGAAAATGCCGAATCTGGTCTGCTCGATCGGCGCGTTCAGCGCCGCCGACAAACCCAACGCCAAGGTCATGCGCGCATCGGCGGGATCGACCAGCCCATCGTCCCACAGCCGCGCGCCGGCAAAGTAGGGATGTCCCTGTTCGTCATATTGCGCGCGGATCGGAGCCTTGAACTGCTCCTCGTCGTGCTCCGGCCAGTCCTGGCCGCGCGCCGCCATGGCATCGCGCTTCACCTGCGCCAGCACGTTGGCCGCCTGTTCGCCGCCCATGACCGAGATGCGCGCGTTCGGCCACATCCACAGGAAGCGCGGCGAGAAGGCGCGCCCGCACATGCCGTAGTTGCCCGCACCGAACGAGCCGCCGATCAGCATGGTCAGCTTCGGCACCTGGGCGCAGGAGACGGCGGTCACCATCTTGGCGCCGTCCTTGGCGATGCCGCCGGCCTCGTACTTGCGGCCCACCATGAAGCCGGTGATGTTCTGCAGGAAGAGGAGCGGGATGCCGCGCTGCGTGCACAATTCGACGAAATGCGCGCCTTTCAGCGCCGATTCCGAAAACAGGATACCGTTGTTGCCGACGATGCCGACCGGATAGCCCCAGATGCGCGCGAAGCCGCAGATGAGGGTCGTGCCATAGAGCTTCTTGAACTCGTCGAACCGGCTGCCATCGACCAGGCGCGCGATCACCTCGCGCACGTCGTACGGCTGGCGCGGATCGGCCGGGATGATGCCGTAGATTTCCTTGGGATCGTAGAGCGGCTGTTCCGGCGCGGCCACGTCGAGCGAAACGGACTTGGTGCGGTTGAGGTGCGCGACGATGGAGCGCGCGATCTCCAGCGCATGCCGGTCGTTCTCGGCGTAGTGGTCGGTGACGCCCGACTGGCGCGAATGCACATCGGCGCCGCCCAGATCCTCGGCGCTCACCACTTCGCCGGTCGCGGCCTTCACCAGTGGCGGGCCGCCCAGGAAGATCGTGCCCTGGTTCTTGACGATGATGCTTTCATCGGACATCGCGGGCACATATGCGCCGCCCGCCGTGCACGATCCCATCACCACCGCGATCTGCGGAATGCCGGCGGCGGACATGGTGGCCTGGTTGTAGAAGATGCGGCCGAAATGATCGCGGTCGGGAAACACCTCGTCCTGGTTCGGCAGATTGGCGCCGCCGCTATCGACCAGGTAGATGCAAGGCAGGTTGTTTGCCTTGGCGATCTCCTGCGCGCGCAGGTGCTTCTTGACCGTGATCGGGAAATAGGTGCCGCCCTTCACCGTCGCGTCGTTGGCGACGATGACGCATTCGCGTCCCGCCACGCGCCCGATGCCGGTGATGATGCCGGCCGCCGGCACGTCGTCGTCATAGACGTCATAGGCGGCAAGCTGGGAGAATTCCAGGAACGGCGCGCCGGGATCGATCAGGCAGCGGATGCGGTCGCGCGGCAGCAGCTTGCCGCGGCTGAGATGCTTGGTGCGCGCGGCTTCGCCGCCGCCCAGCTTGATGCCCTCGACCAGTTTCTTGAGGTCGTCGACCTGGGCCTGCATGGCGGCCTGGTTGCGTTGGAAGTTCTCGGAGCGCGTGTCGATCTCGCTTTTGAGGATGGACATGCTGTCACGCCGTCTCGTTGAAGATTTCGCGGCCGATCAGCATGCGCCGGATCTCGCTGGTGCCCGCGCCGATCTCGTACAGCTTGGCATCGCGCAGCAGGCGCCCTGTTGGATAGTCGTTGATGTAACCGTTACCACCCAGGCACTGGATCGCTTCCAGCGCCATCCAGGTCGCCTTCTCCGCGCAATAGAGGATGACGCCCGCCGCATCCTTGCGCGTGATCTGACCCTTGTCGCACGCCTTCGCCACCGCATAGCAATAGGCGCGGCAAGCCGACAGCGTCGAATACATGTCCGCGATCTTGCCCTGCATGAGCTGGAAGGTGCCGATCGGCTGGCCGAACTGCTTGCGGTCGTGGACATAGGGCACGACCACATCCATCGCCGCCTGCATGATGCCGAGCGGTCCCGCCGCCAAAATCGCGCGCTCATAGTCGAGCCCGCTCATCAGGACATTGACGCCCTTGCCTTCCGCTTGCAGCACGTTCTCGGCGGGAACCTCGCATTCGTTGAACACCAGTTCGCCGGTGTTGGAACCGCGCATGCCGAGCTTGTCCAGCTTCTGCGCGACGCCAAATCCCTTGGTCTTGGTCTCGACGATGAAGGCGGTGATGCCCTTCGGGCCCGCTTCCGCATCGGTCTTGGCATAGACCACGATGATGTCGGCGTTGGGGCCGTTGGTGATCCACATCTTGGTGCCGTTGAGGACATAGCGGTCGCCGCGCCGCTCGCCTTTCAGTCGCATCGAGACGACGTCCGAACCCGAGCCCGGCTCGCTCATGGCGAGCGCGCCGACATGCTCGCCGGAGATCAGCTTCGGCAGGTACTTCCGCTTCTGCGCCTCGGTCCCGTTGCGCCGGATCTGGTTGACGCACAGATTGGAATGCGCGCCGTAGGAAAGCCCGACCGAAGCGGAGGCGCGGGAAATCTCCTCCAGCGCGATCACATGTTCCAGGTAACCCATGCCGGCGCCGCCGAACTCCTCCTCGACCGTAATGCCGAGCAAGCCGAGATTGCCGAACTTGCGCCACAAATCGGCGGGGAAGTCGTCATTCTTGTCGATTTCGGCGGCGCGCGGGGCGATCTCATCCTCGGCGAAGGATCGCACGCTTTCACGCAACGCCTCGGCCGTCTCGCCCAAATCGAAGTCGAGGGATCGCAATTCCATGAATATTCCTCCCGATGGGGGCCTTGAGGCCGCGCTCCCCTTTGGGCGTCATTCTAGACGGGCAGGGGCCGGCGGCAAGGGTGGGTGGAATGGCGCAAGGAACGGCCTCTCGCAGTGCGGCGGCGCGCAAGCCTGTTGCGCGGGGAGGCGGGTCAAGCGACGTTTTGCTTTTTCGCCGGGATTTGCCCGAGAATCCGGTTTGTAGGACTGCGCCGGCTTCGCCTAGATTCGCGGGCCAATCCTGGGAGAGTGTCGTTGTCATGGCCGATCCGTTGTTGCAGCCGTTCCAGCTCAAGCATCTGACGCTCAAGAACCGCGTCATCAGCACCTCGCACGAGCCGGCCTATTCCGAGGAGGCGCTGCCCAAGGCGCGCTACCGGCTGTATCACGAGGAAAAGGCCAAGGGCGGCATCGGCATGACCATGATCGGCGGCTCCTCGATCGTGGCGCCGGATTCGCCCCAGGCCTTCGGCAACCTCTATGTCGGCAGCGATGCCATCATCCCCTGGTTCAAGGAATTGACGGCTGGCGTGCACAAATACGGCGCGGCGGTGATGTGCCAGATCACCCATCTCGGCCGCCGCACCTCCTGGTCCAAGGAGCATTGGTTGCCCGTGATCGCGCCGTCCTCCGTCCGTGAGCCGGCGCACCGCTGCTTCCCCAAGGAGATGGAGGATTGGGACTTCACGCGCGTCGTCTCGGCCTATGGCGCCGCCGCCCGCCGCTGCCGCGATGGCGGCATGGACGGCATCGAGATCGAGGCCTACGGCCATCTGTTCGACGCCTTCTGGTCGCCCAACACCAACGAGCGCGCGGACGAATACGGCACGCAGAGTCTCGAAAACCGCCTGCGCTTCTCCTTCGACGTGTTGCGCGAAATCCGCCGCCAGGCCGGTGCCGACTACATCGTCGGCCTGCGCATGGTGGTGGACGAGACCATCGAGAACGGCCTCACCAAGAGCGACGGGCTCGCGATCGCCCAACGCATGGCGGAAAGCGGCCTCATCGATTTCATCAACGTGATCCAGGGCTATATCGGCTCCGACGAGGCGATCTCCCACGTCATCCCGGGCATGGGCACGCCGGCCGGCCCGCATCTCGACCTCGCGCGCGAGGTGAAGCGCCTGGTGAAGCTGCCGGTGATGCAGGCGGCGCGGGTCAACGACGTCGCGACCGCGCGCCACGCCATCACCTCCGGCGCGGTCGACCTGATCGGCATGACGCGCGCCCATATGGCGGACCCCCATATCGTCGCCAAGATCATGCGCGGGGAGGAGCAGCGGATTCGCCCCTGCGTCGGCGCCGGCTATTGCATCGACCGGCTCTATCAGGGCGCCGAGGCCTTGTGCCTGCACAATCCGGCGACCAGCCGCGAAGCGACCATGCCCCACGTCATCACGCCGACGACGGGTGCGAAGAAGAAAGTGGTGGTGGTCGGCGCCGGGCCGGCTGGGCTGGAAGCGGCGCGGGTCAGCGCCGCGCGCGGGCACCAGGTGGTCCTGTTCGAGGCGGCCGACAAGCCGGGCGGGCAGGTCCTGCTGGCGGCCAAGTTGCAGCGCCGGCGCGAGATCCTCGGCATCGTGGACTGGCTGGCTGCGGAGGTCGCGCTGGCGGGCGTCGATTGCCGGTTCAATCGTTATGCCGAAGCATCGGACGTGCTGGCGGAGAATCCCGACATCGTGGTGATCGCGACCGGCGGCCTGCCCAATGCGGGGCGGCTGAAATTCGGCGCGGAGCTGGCGACCAGCCCATGGGACATCCTGGCCGGCCAGGTGCCCGTGGCGCCCGAGGTCCTGCTGTTCGACGATCACGGCGCGCATGAAGGCCTGACGCTGGCCGAGTTCGCCGTGAACCAGGGCGCCAGGCTCGACTATGTCTCGCCGGAGCGCGCGGCCGGAATCGATATCGGCGGCATCAACTATCCCGCCTATTTCAAGGCGCTCTACGCGGCCAAGACGACTTTCACCCTCAACCACCGGCTCAAGGGCATCCGGCGCGACGGCAACAAGCTGGTGGCCGTCCTCGCCAACGATTACGACAAATCGGAAACGGAGCGCCGCACCGACCAGGTGATCGCCGAGCACGGCACCCTGCCGGCGGCGGAGGTCTATTTCGAGCTCAAGGACGGGTCGGCCAACCGCGGCGAGATCGACATCGACGCCCTGATCGCCAACCGGCCCCAGGCCCTGGCGCGCAACAAGAGCGGCCGGTTCCAGCTGTTCCGGGTCGGTGACGCGGTCAGCAGCCGGAATATCCATGCCGCGCTTTACGAATCCTTGCGGCTCTGTCTCCAGTTTTGACCCTGTTGGCCATATGGCCTTTGGCTGGCTTGACGGCGCGTCCTCGTGCGCCGCAGCATCCGGGTCATGAAAAAGCCAGCTCCCGGGACTCCCATCACCGCCGATGACCAGGCCCTGATCGATGCCGCCAAACGCCTGATCGAGCAGCGCTATATCGAAAACCGGCACCACATCGCCAGCGCGGTGCGGGGTGCCTCCGGCCGGGTCTATACCGGCCTCCATCTCGACACCTATGTCGGAAGGGCGTCGGTCTGCGCCGAGGCGGTGGCGCTGGGCCAAGCCATGGCGGGGGGCGAAACCGGGATCGAGGCCATCGTCTCCGTGCGGCATCCCCGTCCGCGGGAGCAGCACCAGGATTGCAAGGTGGTCTCGCCCTGCGGCATCTGCCGGGAAATGCTGACCGACTTTGCCGCCGGCGGGGTCGTGATCCTGCTGGACGGCGACGCCCATGTCCGGATCCCGGTCGAAGAGCTGCTGCCGGCCAAGTACCGCAGGCATCTCTAGGTCCCCTCCGTTCCATCGTCATGCCTGCTCCGAGGCCGGATCCGACGGTACCGGTCTGTGTCCGAAATGGTACCCGTACCGGTGTTGGCTGCGACATTGACGGCCATTTTTCGACTGCCAATCCGGGCTGCCTCGGGCTAAGGTCCCCGGCTGATTTCAGAGGCTAGAGGCCGTTTTCCCGTGTCCTTCGTCCAGACCGCACCGATAGGCGCTACCGCCGCAAGGCCGGCCCTGGCGGAGCGCGCCGTCGGCGCCTGGCTGCTGGCACTGGCCGGCATGGTGCTGGTGCAGGTGATGCTGGGGGCGATCACGCGCCTTACCGGTTCGGGCCTCTCCATCATGGAATGGCGGCCGATCATGGGCGCCATTCCGCCCGTCACCGAGGCGGAATGGCAGCGGGTTTTCGGTCTTTACCGGCAGATCGCCGAATACAAGCTGATCAATGCCGGCATGTCGCTGCACGAGTTCAAGTCGATCTTCTGGTGGGAGTATGTCCACCGGCTGTGGGGCCGGCTGATCGGCGTCGCCTTCCTGGTGCCGTTCCTGGGGTTCTGGCTGCGCGGCCATCTGCGCGGACGCTGGGTGCGGCGGCTGATCGCGATCTTCGCGCTGGGCGGCCTGCAGGGCCTGATGGGCTGGATCATGGTGGCGAGCGGCTTCGCCGACCGCACCGACGTCAGCCAGTACCGCCTGGTGCTGCACCTGCTGCTGGCGCTGGCGATCTATGCGGCCCTGCTGTGGTGCGCGCTCGACGCGCTGTACCCGGCGCGCCTCAGGACGCAACCGCCGATCCATCAGGTCATGCGCCGGCACGGCTGGATCATGATGGCGATCATCACCTTCGAGATCGCGCTCGGCGGTTTTGTCGCCGGCCTGCATGGCGGGCTGGTCTACAACAACTTCCCGATGATGGGCGATCACCTGATCGCGCCCGACTTGTTCTCCCAGTCGCCCTGGTGGATGAACTTCTTCGAGAATCCGGTGACGGCGCAGTTCATGCACCGGCTGGCGGCGGGGTTCGTTGCGATCGCGCTGATCTCGCTGGTCGTGCGCGCGCGGCGCGGCGACCTGGCGCGGGAGGTGAAGCGCCGCTTCTATTATCTGCCCTTCGGCCTGCTGGCGCAGGCGATGCTCGGCATCGCGACCCTGATGCTGGTGGTGCCGCTGCCGCTCGCGGTCGCGCATCAGGCCGGCGCTTTCATCCTGTTCACGCTCGGCCTCTACGCGTTGCATGGCTTGCGCCGCTCACGCTCATGAGCGACGCCGAAGCATCTGAAATCGAGCGGCTGCCGGTTTCCGTCATCACCGGCTTCCTCGGCTCCGGCAAGACCACGCTGCTGAAGCATCTGCTGCAACAGCCGGACATGGCCGACACCGCCGTCGTGATCAACGAGTTCGGCGAGATCGGGCTCGATCACCTGCTGGTGGAAGAGGCCAAGGAAGACACCATCCTGATGTCGTCGGGGTGCCTGTGCTGCTCGATCCGCGGCGATCTCATCGACACGCTGCGCCGGCTCTACAAGCGGCGCGACCGCGGCGAGGTGCCGAAGTTCAAGCGGCTGGTGATCGAAACGACCGGCCTCGCCGATCCCGCGCCGATCCTGCAGACCCTGATCGGCGATCCGCTGCTCAGCGCCTTCTATCGCCTCGACGGCGTGGTGACCACGGTCGACGCGGTCAACGGCATGGACCAGCTCGATCGCCAATTCGAATCAGTGAAGCAGGCCGCCGTGGCCGACCGGCTGGTCCTCACCAAGACCGACCTCGCCGACGCGGCGCGGCGTCGAGCGTTGGAAACGCGCTTGCGAAGTTTGAATCCGGCGGCGACTTTGTTGCCAGTCGCACACGGGGCTGTGGCGGCGGAGGAATTGTTCAATGCCGGCCTCTACAATCCGGCCGAAAAGAGTCCGGATGTCGCGCGCTGGCTGAGGGAGGAGGCCTACGCCCAGGCGGCCGACGCGCATCGTCCTGACGATCATGATCACGGCCGTGGGCACGATCACGATCACGGACATGCTCTGGACGTGAACCGCCACGACGATCACATCCGCGCCTTCTGCCTGACCTATGACAAGCCGATCGCCTGGGACAAGTTCGTCAACTGGATTGAGATGCTGATCACCATGCGTGGGGCCGATCTGCTGCGGATCAAGGGCATCCTCGACATCGCCGGATCGGACGCGCCCGTCGCCATCCACGGCATCCAGCATCTGTTCCACCCGCCGGCGGTGCTGCCGGGCTGGAGCGGCGAGGATAGGCGCTCGCGCATCGTCTTCATCACGCGCGATCTGGAACGCGCGTGGCTCGAGCAATCGATGGCCGAGTTCTTGGCTTAGCATCGACGCTGGACGTGAACTCGATCCCTCAAATTCCATCCTTTTCCGTGTTTTACATTTAACTTGGGGCAGGCTACCGTTGACCGGTCGGTCAGGCTCCGGCGCGGCCTCAAGCGCCTCGCTGCCGGCCTTGCCGACCAAGGACCCGTGTCTGTCATTGCGGGTCCCCAGGATGCTAGAAGAGTTTCGAACGGGGAAAAGCTCTAGGAGGCAACATGTCCCAACGCAGCAAGCTGACGGCAGCCGTCGCGGGCGCGGCCTTTGTCCTGGCCGGCCACGCGGCAAGCGCCGATATGATGACCGCCATCGGTCAGGGCGAGGGCGAAGTTTCGATCGTGGCCTGGCCGGGCTACATCGAGCGCGGCGAATCCGATCCCGCCTACGATTGGGTGACCGGCTTCGAGAAGGAGACCGGCTGCAAGGTCACGGTGAAGACAGCCGGCAGCTCGGATGAAATGGTCTCGCTGATGAATGCCGGCGGCTTCGACCTGGTGACTGCGTCCGGCGACGCTACCCTGCGGCTGATCGCGGGCAACACGGTGCAGGAGATCAATACGTCCCTGATCACCGACTGGAACAAGATCGATCCCAATCTGCAGAGCGGTGTGTGGCACACGGTCAACGGCAAGCACTACGGCGTGCCGTGGCAATGGGGCGCCAATGTCCTGATGTACAACGCCGACGTGTTCGAGAACGCGCCGCAAAGCTGGTCGGTGGTGTTCGAGGAGCAGAAGCTGCCCGACGGCAAGTCCAACAAGGGCCGGGTCGAAGCCTATTACGGGCCGATCTACATTGCCGACGCCGCGCTCTATCTGATGGCCAACAAGCCGGAGCTCGGCATCATCGATCCGTACGCGCTGACCAAGCCGCAGTTCGACGCGGCGATCGATCTGCTGCGCCAGCAGCGCCAGATCGTGAACAAATACTGGGGCGACGCGGCGGCCCAGGTCGACGATTTCACGTCCGAGGGCGTGGTCGCTTCGACCTCCTGGCCGTACCAGGTCAACACGCTGCGCGCCGGCGGCAAGGTCAAGGTCGGCTCCACCGTGCCAAAGGAAGGCGCCACCGGCTGGGCCGACACCACGATGATGCACGCCGCGGCGCCGCATCCGAACTGCGCCTATATGTGGCTGAACCACTCGCTGTCGGCGAATGCCCAGGCGGGCACCGCGGCCTGGTTCGGCAGCGTTCCGGCGGTCCCGTCGACCTGCAGCGATCCCATCCTGACCGAGGCGGGGTGCAAGACCAACGGCATCCAGAACTTCAAGCGCATCCACTTCTGGCGCACCCCGGTCAGGGATTGCGGCGGCGGGCGGGAATGCGTGCCGTATCGCGATTGGGTGGCCGCCTACC
>DASYRS010000328.1:0-4406 GCA_036004205.1 Dongiaceae bacterium | reverse complement strand
CGAAAAGCAAATGCCAAGCCCCGGCGAGAAATGCGCGGCAGCTCCGCTGCTCGGATCGAAGAAAATGGCGGCCGGCGCCGCTGTTAGACGTTCTTGCGGCGCCGCAATTCTTCCAGCAGGGCCTTGTTGATGAAACCGTCCTGCGGCCAGCCCAGCTCCTTCTGGAAGCCGCGCGCCGCCTTCCGGCTCTTGAGGCCGAGCACGCCGTCGACCTTGCCGATCTCGTAGCCGCGGGCCTGCAGCAGCACCTGCACTTCTTCCCGCTCATCCAGGCTCAAGAGCGGCTCCTGCACCGGCCAGGTGCCGATGATGCGCCGTCCGCCGAGGATGCGGTCGCCGAGATAGGCCACCGACAGCGCATAGGAGGTCGAGTAATTGTATTTGAGGATCACCTTGAAATTCTCGGTGATCAGAAAGGCCGGTCCGCGATTGCCGGCCAGCAGCAGTATTGATGTATCGCCGGGCAGGTTCGGCAGCTCCGATCCGTCCATGCGCGTCACGCCGAGCTTCTTCCAATGGCTGACCGGCTGGACCAGATCCAATTCCGCTTCGCCATAGGGGAACTTCGGCGGCAGCTTCACTTCGAGGCCCCAGGTCAGGTTGCGCTGCCAGCCATCGTCGACCAGATGATTGGCGGCCGAGGCAAAGGCATCAGGCAGCGAGTCCCACAGATCCGCGACGCCCGACCCATCGCGGTCCACCGCCAGCGTCAGATAGTTGGAAGGCAGGAATTGCGGATGCCCCATCGCGCCGGCCCACGAGCCGACCATGCGCGAGGCCGGCAGGTTGTTCCTCGCGACGATGTCGAGCGCCGCCAGCAATTCCGAGCAGGCGAAGGTCTGGCGGTTGGCGCGATAGCCGAGATTGGTCAGCGCCTCGAACACGTTGGCGTCGCCGAAATTGTTGCCGAAATCGGTCTCGATGCCCCAGATGCCCATGACGATTTCCGGCGGCACGCCATAGTCATGCTCGATGCCCGCCAACGTCCCCTTGTTCTCGAGATACTTCAGCTGGCCGCGCGCCACGCGGTCTTCCGACACGGCGCGGTCCAGATAGGTCCAGACCGGCGTCACGAATTCCGGCTGCTTGGAGGCGCGGTCGCTGATCTCCGGATTTTCCTTCACCCCCGCGAACGCGGTCTGGATCACCTTGTCCGGCCGGCCCTTGCTCAGCGCGTAGGATTGGAACTTGGCGACCCATTCCTGATAGGTCGAGGCGGAATTGGGGCACTTGGTTTCCTTGAGCGTATGGAAATCGATCGGCTTGCTTGCCACCGGCGCCGCGCTCTGCCCGGCATTGGCCGCCGGACCACCCTGCGTCTTGGCCGGCTGCGCGGCGCATCCCGCAAGCGCTACCAACGCGCCCACGATCATGACGACAATTGAGTTCCCCAGCCTCGGCCCTCGCTGATCGCGCGCCCGCATGCCCACACCCAAATCCAGATTGCGAATCGAGGCCCGAGGATAGGCCGGGCGACACTTTTTGTCATGGCCGGCGCGCACCTTGTGTGAGCCCAAGCACATGGGCCGGCACGTTACTGCACCAGTCCGGCGCCGCCTTGCACCAGGTAGACCGCGCCGATTCCCAGCACCAGGCGCCGGGACCAGGTCTGGAACGCATCATTGCTGAAGCGGTGCAGCACCGGCTTCGCCAGCGTCGTGCCGCAGATCGCCAGCCCCGCCGCCAGGACATAGAGCCAGAGCGGCACAGGCGCCTCCGGTCCCGGCCCCGCCTCCAGCGGCGCCACCGCCACGAACGCGAAATAGGCGAACTTGATGGCATGGCCCAGGCTCTGCGTCATGGCCTTGGTCGCGACCACGAGGCGGCGGTCGAGGTCCCGCGCCAGGAAGAACATGTCGAGCACCGCGCCCGAGACCCCCGCCAGCACATGCAGGCTCATCACCAGCGCGCCGACCAGAACCGGCGCGCCTTTGCGCCTGATGTCCGGCGCATGGGCACGCGGCAGCAGCCGCGCCGCGAACGGCATCAGCCCCAGGCACAGATAGACCCAGGCCTTGGGCGGCGAATATTGCACCAGCGCGAGCAACCCGAAGACCATCCCGCTGCCCAGCAGGTAGCCCGGCAAGACGCGCCACCGGACATGCTCGCGCCACACCAGGGCGCGCCAGCCATTGGCGGTCATCTGCGTGATGGCGTGCAAGGTCATGGCCACCGGGACCGGCAGGAACAGCAGGAGCAAACCCATCAGGACCAGCCCGCCGATCATCCCGAAAATCCCACTCAGGAACGAGGTGCCCAGCGCCGCGAGCGCGACCGCCACGACAGTGCTCCAATCAAACATCAGCCTGAAATCTCCGCTAGGCGAGAAGGACCCCTTCCGCTAGGCGCCAATCTCCGCCACTATCGCCCCCGGAGCGAATCCGGTTTCTTCGTCGTAGACCAAGAATAGATTGGGGTCAGGTCATGTGGTTGCCGAGCCTGCGGGGATTGCGCGCGGTGGAGGCGACCTTGCGTCTCGGCAGTTTCGCGGCCGCGGCCAAGGAGCTGGGCGTGACCCAGACCGCCGTCTCCCGCCTGGTGAAGGAGGTCGAGCGCCAGCTCGCCCGGCCGTTGTTTGAGCGCCGCGCGAACCAATCGCGCCCCACCGCCTTCGCCCTGTCGCTGCAGGCGGGATTGGGCGACGGATTCCGCCGGCTGGAGACGACGGTGGCCGAGGCGCGGCGGGTGGTCGACGATCCTACTATCACGCTCTCGGTCGGCCCGACCTTCGCCATGCGCTGGCTCATCCCGCATCTGACGGAGTTTCACGCCACGCACCCGGAGATCGACCTGCGGCTTGCCACCACCATCGACCGCGAGGTGACGCCCGGGCCAGATACGCTCGCCGCCATCCGCCTTGCCGGCGCGCAGATTCCAGACTTCGTCAGCGATGCGCTGTTTTCCGGCCGGCTGATGGCGGTCTGCCGGCCCGACATCGCCAAGCGCTTGAAGGCGCCCGCCGATCTCGCGCGCGAAAAGCTGCTCGATGTCCGCCATTCGCCGGACGACTGGCCGCGCTGGCTGGCGGCCGCTGGATTGCCGGACCGCGCGCGGTTTCAGACCCTGTCGTTCGACTTCTCCGCCTTCGCGATCCAGGCCGCGCTGGATGGGCTGGGTATCGCCCTGATCCGCGCGCCCTACATCACGGACGATCTGCGCGAGGGCCGGCTGGTCGCGCCGTTTCCCCTGACGATCGAGGATACTCCGCAGCGCTGGCGCTTGATCTACCGTGCCGAAGCGCGCAGCCACGCGGCCTTCCGCACCTTCCGGCGCTGGCTCCTGGCGAAGGCCCGCGCCGAAAGCTGACTGCCAATCGCCGGCCAAGGCGGCCGCATGCCAGTCATGCGGCTGGCCATCTTGCCAGAAGCAGCACCGTCCTTATGCTGGCCGCGCTTTGTCAGGGGGATGATTTTTCGTGTCTTGGTCGCTCCACGCGCGCGGTGTCGCGATGGTCGCCGGCGCTGCCATCGTGTGGAGCACCGGCGGCCTTATCGTGCGTCACGTCGACGCCGATGCCTGGACCATCGTGTTCTGGCGCGGTGTCTTTGCCGCTCTGACATTGCTGCTCTATATGGCCGTCCGCGACGGCCGCAACATGCTTGCCTTGTTCCGTGGCCTCGGCATCGGCGGATTGGGCGTGGCGGTGTGCTTCGGCACCGCATCCACCAGTTTCGTTGTCGCGCTGCAGCACACCTCGGTCGCCACCATCCTGTTTCTGCAAAGCGCGGCCCCGCTGGTCGCGGGCGTCCTCGCCTGGTTGTGGCTGGGCGAGCGGATGACGTGGATCAAGGGGCTTGCCATGCTGCTGGCGCTGACCGGCGTTGGCATCACGGTGTCCGACCAGGATGCGAGCGGCGATGTGATCGGAATCGCGCTCTCGATCATGATCATGATCGCCTTCGCACTGGCGACCGTGCTGGTCCGGCGCTTCAGCCATGTCCGCATGACGCCGGCGACTTGCCTGGCGGCCTTCTGGCTGATGGGGATCGGGGGAGCGCTGGGCCATCCGACCTCGGTCGACGGAACCGAGCTTGCGCTCCTGTTCCTGTTCGGCGCCTGCCAGCTTGGCATCGGCTTCATCCTGTTCACCACCGGCGCGCGCCTGATCCCCGCGGGCGAAGCAATCCTGCTCAGCCTGCTGGAATCCATCCTGGCTCCGATCTGGGTCTGGGTCTGGCCGACCTTGCACGAATATCCGGGCGACCGTGCCCTGATCGGCGGCGCCCTGGTGATCGCCGCGGTGATCTGGAACACGGTGGCCGAGATGGGCCAGGCCAAGCGCATCGCCCCGCCGATCGAATGAGCGATCGTCTGATGCAGGGCCGCAGCGCTATCGATCGGATTCCGTGGACCATCGTGTTCCGCGCGCTGCTGCCGTTCGCGCTCGGCTATTTCATGTCCTATCT
>DASYRS010000327.1:0-11390 GCA_036004205.1 Dongiaceae bacterium | reverse complement strand
CTGTTCGACACCACCATCCACAGCGGCGTGCTGATCGCGCTCGCGGTCGCGGTGCTGGTGCACCTGATGATGACGCGCACGTCGTTCGGCCTGAAGCTGCAGGTGGTCGGCGCCAATCCGGCGGCGGCTGTCCATGCGGGGCTCAATGTCGCGTGGCTCACCATCGCGACCTTCACGCTCAGCGCGGCCCTGATCGGGCTCGGTGGCTCGGTCGAGATCCTCGGCGTGTTCGGCACCGTGCGCGCGGACTGGAACCCGGCTTTCGGGCTTCTTGTGGTTCCACTGGTCTTTCTGGCGCGCTTCAACGGCTATGCGGTGATCGGCTTCACCTTGTTCTTTTCGGCACTGATGATCGGCGGCGACAGCGCGGCGCGGCGCATCGGGGTGCCGCAGCACTTCGTGCTGGTCCTGGTGGCGCTCCTCCTCATTTTCCTGGCGGTGGTCGAATATCTCGACCACGAGCGCCGCAAGCGGATCGGAGCCTGACGCGATGGAAGCGCTGCTGACCCAGGCCTTCATCGTCTCGCTGCTGTTCGGCGCGATGAAGGCTGGCCTGCCGCTGCTGCTGGCGGGCCTTGGCGAGCAGGTCTCGGAAAAGGCCGGCGTGCTCAATATCGGCATCGAAGGGATGATGCTGTTCGGCGCCTATGCCGGCTTCGTCGCCGCCTATTACAGCGGCTCGTTCTGGCTCGGGTTCCTGTTCGGCGGCATCGGCGGCGCGGCGGTCGCGGCGATCGTGGTGCTGCTCTGCATCCGCTACGGGCTCAACCAAATCGTGATCGGCATCGGCGTCACCATCGGCATGGAGGGGCTGACGGCCCTGCTGCACTACTTCCAGTTCAGCAAGACCTATCCGCGCCTGGACGAGATCCCGGACCTGAGCCATCACGTGGTTGTCTATCTGTCGCTGGCGCTGGTGGTCGCCCTGACCTGGCTGTTCCGCGCCACCTATGTCGGCCTCAATCTGGAGGCGGCCGGCAACAAGCCGGCGGCGCTGGACGCGGCGGGGGTCAGCGTCCTCAAGACCCGCGCCTATGCGGTGCTGACGACTGGATTCCTGGCGGGGGTGGGCGGCGCCTACATGGCGAATGTCGGGGCGGGCCTGTTCGTGCCGTTCATGACCGGCGGCGCCGGCTTCATCGGCATCGTGCTCGCCATGCTGGCGCGTGGGAAACCTGTCTGGGTGCTGCTGGGCGCCGCCTTGTTCGGCATCAGCCTTGCCATGACCACGGCCCTGCAGGTGGCCGGCATCAACATCCCGACCGACGTGGTGCAGATGCTGCCCTTCGCCATGGTGATGCTGGTCCTGGTGATCTTCGCGCGCCACAGCGTGCTGCCGCCGGCCCTGGGGCTGCCCTATGTGCGCGGCGAGCGTTGAGGTGCGCGGCAAAGAATGGGATGATGCGCTGAAGGGCTGAGCTGGGAGAGGGACCATGGCCGACACGAAAGTCTATCTGCTCGATGGCGGGTCGCTGGTGATCGACGGCTACCACGCTTTCTGGAATCGCGGGCCGGGCGGCGAGCTGCGCTTCCCGTGCTACGCCGTGCTGGTCGACCATCCGGACGGGCGCTACATGTTCGACACCGGCTACGATTTCGACCACGTGATGCGCGTGCTCCCGTTCGAGAAGCCGATCCAGGACAAGAAGCAGACCATCCCCGGCCTGCTGGCCGATATCGGCTTCAAGACCGACGACATCAACTATGTCATCAACTCGCACTATCACTTCGACCATTGCGGCGGGAACAAGCACCTGCACAAGGCCTGCACCATCTGCCACGCCAAGGAGCTGGAGGCGAGCGGCAATTGCCAGCCGTTCGAGCATCTCGGTTATTCCGACCTCACCTTCTCACCGGAGCTGCTGAAGAAAAAAGGCAAGGAGCTGCCGCCCGATCCCGCGCTCGACATGTTCACCCCGACCTTCCAGACCTTGAGCGGCGATCAGGAGATCGCGAAGGGCCTGTGGCTGTTCGAGACGCCCGGCCACACCGCCGGCCATTACAGCATGCTGGTGGAGCTGAAGAATCGCCGACCGATGCTGTTCACCGCCGACGCCTGCTACAGCCAGAAGAACATGGACATGATGTGCATCTCCAGCTTCCACCTCGATCCTGTTGGCAGCCTGAAGTCGATGCAGCGCTTGAAAGACCTCGCAGCCAAATACGACGCCGAGATGTTCTACTCGCACGACGCAGAGAGCTTCAAAAAGTACCAGACGGGCGCGAATTACTACTCGTGAGTTGCTTCTGTTTTGTCGCCGCTGACGATAGAGGGGCACGGTGAACCCCTTCCCCCCTTATGGGGGAAGGAGAAGGGCCTACCAGCGCACCATGCCGGCATCGACGTTGAGCGCCTGGCCGGTAATCCAGTGCGCCTCCTCGGAGGCGAGGAACGCGACGGCGGGCACGATGTCCGCCGGTTTGCCGATGCCCTTGATGGCCTGCAGCATCTCGACGAACCCGAAGGCTTCCTTGTGCGGAGTCTGCTGCACGCCTTCGGTGTCGGTGAGGCCTGGGCACACCGAGTTGGCGGTGATCTTGTAGCCGCCGAGCTCGGTCGCCAGCGCGCGCGTGAAAGTGAGCACGCCGCCCTTGGAGGCGACGTAATGCGCCATGTTGGGCGTGCCGGCGAAGATCGAGTTGGAGGAGAAATTGACGATGCGGCCGTAATTGTTCTTGCGCATCAGGTCGGACCCGGCGCGGCACATCAGGTACAGCCCGTCGAGATTGACGCGGAGCACGCGGCGCCATTCCTTGAAAGTCAGCTCGTCCCACTTCACGAACGGCACGATGGCGGCGTTGTTCACCAGCACGTCGAGCTTGCCGCATTTCGAGGCGACCGTCTGAAACAGCTTGCCGACCGCATCCTCGTCGCCGATGTCGCAGGCGACGCCGAAGCTCTTGCCGCCGATCGCCTTGGCGGTTGCGCCGGCGCCGTCGCCGTTGATGTCGACCGCGACCACCAGCGCGCCTTCCTCACCCAAGCGGTCCGCCACGGCCTTGCCCATGCCTTGCGCCGCCCCCGACACCACCGCGACGCGACCTTCAAATCTGCGCATGTTTGATCCCCTCTCGCCTTGGTATCCGAATTTCAGCGGCCTTCGATCACCTGCAATGCCGCCTCGATCCCCGCGGCCACGTCGATCTTGCGTCCCAGCTTGCGCAGCGCGCCGCCCAGCGCGGTGATCGCCACGGTCGCATAGATCGGCTCCGCCACCGGCCCCATATGGCCGATGCGGATCAGCTTGCCCTTGGTATCGTTGCGGCCCGACGACAGCACGACGCCGAACAGCGCCCGGGCCGCCGCGATGATCTCTTCATCGCTGACGCCCGCCGGCACGCGCACGGCGGTGCAGGTGGGGGAGGCGATGCTCTCGGTCTTCGCCCATAATTCCAGCCCCATCGCCTTGATGCCGGCGCGGCAGGCGCGCGCGGTCAAGGCGTGGCGGCGCCACACATTCTCCGGCCCTTCCTCGAGATACTGATCCAGCGCGCCATCGAGCCCGTTGATCTCCGCGACCGAGGGCGTGAACGGGAAGGGCTGCTCCTTGCTCCAGGCGTTCTTCCAGTCCTTGAGGCTGAGGACCGAGGCGAAGGGCGCCTTGGGATTGGCTTCGATGTGCTTCCAGGCGCGCTCGCTGACCGCCATCAGGGTGAGGCCCGGCGCGCCGCCCAGGCACTTGCCGGGGCCGGTGATGAAGATGTCGGCAAGGCAATCGTCGGGATGGATGTCCATGCCGCCGAAGGACGAGACCGCATCGACGATCAGCAACCCATCGTGCTCGCGCACGATCTTGCCGATCTCGCGCGCCGGATTGATGGTGCCGGACGGCGTGTCGTGATGGACCAGCGAGACGATCTTGATGTCCGGCCGCTTGCGGAACGCCTCCGCCACCTGGGCGGGGTCGATCGCCTCGTTGTACGGAACCTCGATCTCCACCATCGCCTTGTGATAGCGGGCGGACCAATAGCCGAAGCCCTTGCCATAGACGCCGGAGGCAAGGTTCAGCACCACGTCATCGGGGCCGATCAGCGAGGCGGCGGCGGCCTCGATCCCCGGCGCCGGCTCGACCTGCAGGATCAGGGCCGGGTCCCTGACCCTGAGCGCCTTCGCGCATTTGCGCGTCACGTCCTCGTAGAATTGCTGGAAATAGGCGTCGAAATCGTAATGCACCGGCCGTGACATGGCGCGCAGCACGCGCGGGAAGGCGGCGACCGGTCCCGCTGACAAGGTGATGACCGGTTCCTTGATCGTCGATGGCATGGATTGAGCCCCCGGGAGCGGTTTTCTTGCTCTTGCTTTGGTTCGCCGATCATAGACTCCGGCCCAAAAAAGTGGAAACAATATCCGCCGAGGGGCGTCATTGGTTCCGACGGGGATGGCATCAGCTTCGATGAATTGGTTCGATTTCGTGGTGATTGGTTCGGGCACCGCGGGGTCGGTCCTGGCCGCGCGCCTCAGCGAAGATCCGGATCTGCGCGTGGGTCTGATCGAAGCGGGCGGCGCGGCCAGCGATCCGCGCATCGCCGAGCCGGCGCAGTGGCCGCTGCTGCAAGGCAGCGCGATCGACTGGGCCTACCGCACCGTCCCGCAGCGTCACACCGCGCGCCGGATCCACGACTGGGCACGGGGCAAGGTGATCGGCGGTTCCACGGCGCTCAACGCCATGGCGCATGTCCGCGGCCATCCGTCGGATTTCGATGCCTGGGTCACGGAAGGCTGCACCGGCTGGGGCTATAGCGACCTGATGCCCTATTTCCTGCGCTCGGAGCACTACACGCAGGGCGCCTCCGTCCATCACGCGGTCGGCGGGCCGCTGCACCTGATCCGGCCCAGCCAGCCCAACCCCGTGACCCTGGCCTACATGGCGGCCGGCGCGGAAACGGGCATCGCGCCGACCGACGACCACAATGGCGCGCGGATGAGCGGCCCTTGCCTCAACACCCTCACCATCAAGGACGGCAAGCGCCAGACCATCGCGGACGCCTATCTGACGCCCGTTCTCGCGCGGCCGAACCTGCACCTGATGGCGGAGACGGAGGTGCTGTCGCTCATCCTGGAGGGCGGGCGCTGCCGTGGCGTTCGCATCTCCGCTGCATCGGGCGAGCGCGATGTGATGGCCGAATGTGTCATCCTCGCGGCCGGCACCATCGCTTCGCCGATGCTGCTGATGCGCTCGGGGATCGGCGCGGCGGACGACCTGCGTGCGCTCGGCATCCCCGTGCGCCACGATCTGCCCGCCGTCGGGCGCAACCTGCACGACCATCTGCTGTCGGGCGGCAACGTCTATCGCAGCCGTCGGCCGGTCCCGCCGTCGAAATACCAGAATTCGGAATCGCTGATGTATGTCGCGCGGGCCGGCGCAACCGGCGCGCCGGAGCTGGTACTGGCCTGCGTCACCGCGCCGGTGACGACGGAACAGTTCGACCCGCTGCCGCTGGGCGAGGGCTATACCATCATGTTCGGATTCACCCACCCGCGCAGCCGGGGCAGCGTGCGTCTGGCGAGCGCCGATCCCAAGGCGCCGCCGCTGATCGATCCCAATTATCTGTCGGAGGAGTATGACCGCGGCGTCTATCTGGATGCGCTGGACGTGGCGCGCGCGGTCGGCGGCGCGCGGACGCTGTCCGATTGGCGGCTGGAGGAATATCTGCCCGGCCCGGGCGTCCAAAATGCGGCCGGCAAGTGCGCGTTCCTGGAGAAGGCCGCCTACACCCATCACCATCCGGTCGGCACCTGCCGCATGGGATGCGACGCGGATGCGGTCGTCGATCCCGACCTGAAGCTGCGCGGCCTTGACGGGCTCTATGTGTGCGATGCCTCGGTCATGCCAGCGATCACCACCGGGCCGGTCAACGCCGCCATCGTCGCGATCGCCGAGCGCTTCAGCGACCTCATGCGAGGCCGCGCGCCGCTCGCGCCCTATATGCCGGCGGCGGTGTAGGGTGCGCGCATGACACGCGAATCACCGATCAGGCTGCTGACCCTGTGCGCCGCACTGCTGTCCGCCTGCGCATCGGACCAGGATGCGACCCAAGACCAGCCGGTCGCCTTGGCGTTGAGCAATGCGGGCACGGAACCACTGCATTGCCGTCTGATGTTCGGCCATTGGGTCGACCGCGATCTGGGCGAGCTGGCGCCCGGCGCATCGGCCGCGCTGGCGATGACCCAGGCATCGGCGGATGGCGCGCTCTATGTCATGCGATCCGATGGCCAGCGCAAGATGATGATCGAGACCATCCAGTGCGCCCGATCGGGCAGCTGGCAGCAGAGCTTCGGGCAGGTCGATTTTGCGCCGATCCGCTCTAGGCGTGTCCACGCAATTGAGGCAAGCTGCGCCGCGCCAACCGGCGCGGGGCGGGTCGCCTGCCGCCTCGACCGCATCGAATGACAATGGATGAATGATGAGCGCCAGTACGAACAAGACCATCGTCGACCTGCTGCGCGCCGGCGATCCCGGCGCGCCTGCCATCTGCGCGCCGGATCGCGCCCAGATGTCGCGGAGCGAACTGCTGCGGCTGGTGGAGCGGACCGGCGGCGCCCTGCGCGCGCTCGGCATCCGGCAGGGCGACGCCATTGCGATGGTCATGCCCAACGGGCCGGAGATGGCCGCCGCCTTTCTCGCGGTTGCCAGCTGGGCGGTGGCGGCGCCGCTCAATCCCGCCTACCGCGCCGACGAGTTCGATTTCTATCTCGATGACCTCGGTGCCAAGGCGCTGATGATCGAAGGCGCTCTCGATTCGCCAGCGCGCGTCGTCGCCGCGCGCCGCAAGATTCCCATCATCGAACTGACGGTGGACGAACGCGGCCCCGCCGGCGGCTTCACGCTGTCCGTGCCGCAAGGCGACGCGGGGCCGGCGCGGCCCGGTCCTGACGACATAGCCTTGGTGCTGCATACCTCCGGCACGACATCGCGGCCCAAGCTGGTTCCGCTCAGCCACCGCAACCTCGCCGCCTCCGCGCGCAACATCGCAGCGACCCTCGCGCTGACGCCGCAGGATCGCTGCCTGGTCATCATGCCGCTGTTCCATATCCACGGGCTGGCGGGCACGCTGCTCTCTTCGCTGCATGCCGGGGCCAGCGTCTATTGCACGCCGAACTTCCACACGCTGAAGTTCTACGGTTGGCTCGATCACTCGCAGGCGACCTGGTACTCGGCCGCTCCGGCCTTGCACCAGATGATCCTGGCGCGCTCGGACCGCAACGCCGAGGTGATTGCGCGGCATAAGCTGCGCTTCATCCGGTCTTCTTCCGCCGCGATGCCGCCGCAGGTGATGAAGCAGCTCGAGGACATCTTCGGCTGCCCGATGATCGAATGCTACGGCATGACCGAGGCGGCGCACCAGATGGCGAGCAATCCGCTGCCGCCGCGCCCGCGCAAGCCCGGAACCGTCGGTATCGCGGCCGGGCCGGAGGTCGCGATCATGGGGCCGGGCGGCAAGCTGCTCCCGTCCGGAGAAACCGGCGAAATCGTCATCCGCGGCGAGAACGTGACCGCCGGCTACGTCGGCAATCCGAAGGCCAACGAGGAAGCCTTTGCCGAGGGCTGGTTCCGTACCGGCGACCAGGGCGTATTCGATGAAGACGGGTATCTGCGGATCACCGGCCGGTTGAAGGAGATCATCAATCGCGGCGGCGAAAAGGTCGCGCCGCGCGAGGTGGACGACGTGCTGATGGATCATCCGGCGGTGGCGCAGGTCGTGACCTTCTCGATGCCCCATCACATGCTGGGCGAGGAGGTGGCCGCCGCCATCGTGCTGCGCGAAGGCGCGAGTACAACCGAACAGGAGCTGCGCGCGTTCGCCGGGCTGCACCTTGCCGATTTCAAGGTGCCGCGCAAGATCGTGTTCCTCGCCGAGATCCCCAAAGGTCCGACCGGCAAGCTGCAGCGTATCGGCCTGGCGCAGCGCCTTGGACTGACCGCGTGAAGATCTGCATCTACGGCGCCGGCGCGATCGGCGGATTGATCGGGGCGCATCTGGCGCGCATCGGCGAAGAGGTCACGCTGATCGCGCGGGGCGAGCACCTGTCCGCAATGCGCGCCAAGGGCCTCCGCGTCACGACCGCGAGCGGCGCCTTCGTGGTCAAGCCGCGCGTGACCGACGATCCCGCCGAAGCCGGACCGCAGGACTACGTGATCGTCGCGCTGAAGGCGCATCAGGTCGCCGGTATCGCTGATCGCATGGCGGCGTTGCTGGGGCCCAGGACCGCGGTCGTGACGGCGGCGAATGGCGTGCCCTGGTGGTATTTCCATGGGTTGGCGGGCCCGCTGCGCGATCGGCGCCTCGCCAGCATCGATCCCGACGGCAAGCAGTGGACCCTGATCGGCCCGGAGCGCGCGATCGGCTGCGTAGTCTATCTGGCGGCAGAGATCCTCGCGCCCGGCGAAATCCGGCATATCGAGAACGACCGGCTGACCCTGGGCGAACCGGATGGCAGCGCGTCCGAGCGGGTGGCGGCGCTGCGCCGCGCCATCATCGCGACCGGGCTGAAGTCGCCGATCAAGACCGACATCCGCACGGAGATCTGGATCAAGTTGTGGGGCAACGTCGCCTTCAACCCGATCAGCGCGCTGACCGGCGCGACGCTGAAGGCCATCTGCGAGGATCCCGCCACTCGCGCGGTCGCGAAATCCATCATGAACGAAGCGGAACGGGTGGCGGCGAAGCTCGGCATCACCATGCCCATCGATGTCGAGACCCGCATCAACGGCGCCGCCTCGGTCGGTGAGCACAAGACCTCCATGCTGCAGGATTTCGAGCGCGGCCGGCCGATCGAGCTCGATGCGATCGTGGGCGCGGTCGCGGAACTGGGCGACATCGTCGGGGTCGAGACCCCGATGGTGGACGCGATCTATGCCCTGACCCGCCGCAAGGCGGTGGCGGCCGGGATCTTGGCCCGCTGAGTCGCGCTACAATGGGACCGGCCTGCCTCATTCGCGGCTGCGAAACCCCGGTCGTTCCCTGCCTCATAAAAGTGATATTTCAGGGACATTTACCCTATCTGCTGCACTGCGTCATTTTCGGGTTTTCAGGCGCGCCGCCTTGGGTTAGGTTTCCTCGGAGTATTGGCCGCCTGGACGGCCGGATTGGGAGCGGGACATGCAGCTCAGCGTCTTCGGTCTCGACTATGTCGGCGCGGTGGCGGCGGGGTGCCTTGCCTCGCAGGGCCACGAGGTGATCGCGATCGACCCCGATGGCGACAAGATCGCCATGATCCGGCGCGGTGTCGCGCCGGTGAACGAGCCGGGCCTCGGGTCCCTGGTCAAGGACGCCGTGAAGGTGGGCCGTCTGCGGGCCACCGCGGATATCGCCGAAGCGGTCGCGCACTCCGCGCTGACCAGCATCTGCGCCGGAACGACGGACGCGTTGAACCGTCCCGACCTCTCTCTCACGCTCTCGCTGTGCGAGGAGATCGGCGCCGCTCTCCGCGACAAGCCGAAATTCCATGCCATCATCCTGCGCAGCGCGCTCCGGCCCGGCACCCTGCGCGACTTCGTCATTCCCGCGCTGGAGCGGGCCTCGGGCAAGCGCGCGGGCGCCGATTTCGGCGTTGGCATCTATCCGGAATTCCTGCGGCCCGGCAGCGCGATCGACGATTACGTCAATCCGCCGGCGATCATCCTCGGCGTGACGGATGACGAGACCCTGGCGCGGCTGCGCGAGATGGACATCGCGCTCCAGGCGCCGGAAATGGTCGTGGAGTTCGAGGAAGCCGAAGCCATGATGCACGCCAACCGCCGCCCGGCGCTGCCGGCGCCATCGCCCCGGCCGGTCCTGGCATGGCCGTCCTTGTCGCTGGCCGCGGGCAATCTCTGCAGCCGATAAGAACTCAGTTTCCTCGGTCGTTTTCGCCGCAACCGTCCGGCTGCGGCCGTGGGGATCGCCCTTTCCATCCATGTCCGTTAGGCTGAATATCCAGCCGCCGCTCGCAGCTAGAGAGAAGATTTCGCCTGTCATGTCCGGCCATCGCTTCCATTCCAGCATCCTGCGCGAATACGATGTCCGCGGCATCGTCGGCGAGACGGTGTTCGAGGCCGATGCCGAATGGATCGGCCGCGCCTTCGCGACGGCGCTGATCCGGAAGCTGAACCGCGCGCCGGTCATCACGGTCGGCCGCGACGGGCGCCTCAGCTCGCCGGCGCTCGAATCCGCGCTGGTCGCCGGCATGATGTCCGCCGGGGCCAAGGTCCTCGCAATCGGCGTCGGCCCGACGCCCATGCTCTATTTCTCGGTCTACCAGCTGGAGGCCGACGGCGGGATCATGGTGACCGGCTCGCACAACCCGGCGACCCACAACGGCTTCAAGATCATGATCGGCCGCAAGCCGTTCTTCGGCGCCATGATCCAGGGCCTGGGCAAAGTGGCCGCCGCCGGCGACGTGGTCAGCGGCAAGGGCAGCCGCGAGAACGTTTCCGTGCTCGAGGATTACGTCGCGCGTCTCGCGACCGAGTTGGGCGACGTGGATCTAAAGGGGCTGAAGGTCGGCTGGGATGCCGGCAATGGCGCGGCGGGCGAGGCGATGGCGCTGCTCGTAACACGCATCGGCGGGCGCCACGTGCTGCTGAATGAAAAGATCGACGGCAAATTCCCTGCGCATCATCCCGACCCGACCGAGCCCAAGAACCTCGTCCAGCTGCAGGAGACGGTCGCGCAACAGAAACTCGATCTCGGCATCGCCTTCGATGGCGATGGCGACCGGATCGGCGCCATCGATTCCAAGGGCCGCATCATTTGGGGCGACCAGCTGCTGTCGGTGCTGGCGCGCGACGTCCTTCATGACCTGCCGGGCAGCACGATCATCGCGGATGTGAAAGCGAGCCAGGTGCTGTTCGACGAAGTGGCGCGGCTTGGTGGAAAGCCGCTGATGTGGAAGACCGGCCATTCGCTGATCAAGGTCAAGATGGCGGAGACCGGCTCGCCGCTCGCGGGCGAGATGAGCGGCCACATCTTTTTCGCCGACCGCTATTACGGCTTCGACGACGCGCTCTATGCCGCCGTGCGGTTGCTGAAGGCGATCGTGCGCCACGGCGGCGACCTGGCGGCCCTGCGCGATCAATTGCCGAGCCCGGTCAACACGCCGGAGCTGCGCTTCCCCTGCGCCGACGAGCGCAAGTTCGCGGTGGTGGCGGAGGTGCGCGACCGCTTGAAACGCGACGGCGCCGATTTCGACGATATCGACGGCGTGCGCGTGAAGACCGGCGACGGTTGGTGGCTGCTGCGCGCGTCGAATACGCAAGCGGTCCTGGTCGCCCGCGCCGAAGCGCGCGACGAAGCGGGGCTGGAGCGGCTGAAGGCCCATCTCGGCAAGCAACTGGAGCAGAGCGGCGTTGTGCTGCCGGACAAGTCGACGGCGGCGCACTAAGAAACGTCTCTCTCCTAATTCAAAA
>DASYRS010000326.1:0-4177 GCA_036004205.1 Dongiaceae bacterium | reverse complement strand
CCAGCGCCTTGGCCCCCTCTTCCGGCAGCCCGACGCGCACGATGGCGAAGGGCAGGGCCGTGGCGATGGATGTCAGCCCCTCGAGGCTCGACGAGCCGAGCCCCACGAAGTGGCGAAGGATCTGGGTCAGTATCACCGTGCAGATGATGCCGGCCAGCAGCGCGGCCCCGGCCAGCTTCCACGGCGCGGGGCGCGGGAACAGATACTGGAACAGCAGCACGAACAAGGCGGCGCAGAGGAGGACCGCCAGCAGCGCCGGAATCGGAGCCAAAGTCATGAGCGCGGATGATCCCTTGGTAAGTCCAGGGCCATGAGTACAGAGAATTGGTCTCCAGAGGATTAACGCGGGAAGGGTCCAATTGACAGGCCCTGGCCCCTGTCCCACAGTCGCGACGGCGAGGCAATTGTTCGTCCGGCAACCTTTGATCGGGGAGGCCGATGATCAAGCCGGTTGCGGCCCTGTCGGGTGCATTCGTCCTGTGCCAGGTGCTGGGCGATGGCGCGCCCGCGGCGTGGGCCGACGGGTTCTACGTCAACCTGCATGCCGGTCCGCGCTATCTGCTGGATGCCGACCTGTCGCGCAATCCCCATGACGGGCCGCTCGATGTCGGCCGTCTCCATTTCGACAATGTCGGCGGCACGGTCGGCGTCGCCGGCGGATATGACTGGGACAATGGATTGGCGCTCGAGACCGAGTTCGCCTATCGCCGCAACGGCCTCGACCACGACGTGTTCCACGGCGATTCCACCGACCTCGATGGAAGCTTGAGCTCCTATACGCTGCTGGGCAACGTGTACTACCGGCTCGACACGGGAACGGATTTCACGCCCTATATCGGCGGCGGTGTCGGCATTTCGCTGCTCGATCTCGACATGAAGCGCGGCGATGAGGGCCGGTTCCACGCCTTGGATACCGACACCCAGTTCGCCTATCAGGGCATCGCGGGCATGGCCTACGCGCTCGCGCCGCATTGGAGCCTTGGCGTCGAATACCGGTTCTTCGGCACGCAGGATCCCAGCTTCATCGACCATCCGGACGGCAACCGGGTTTGGACCGAAACCGTCTATCACGCCCACGAGCTGCTGTTCGGCGTCACCTACAGATTCCAGTGATCGACCGTCCCATCCGCGAACGTCAGCGCACCGGCTTGCGGCCGCAGACCGAAGTCTCGGTCGCCCCCAGCTTGATGTCGGTCAAGCCGAACTCCTCGAACCACTTGACCACTTCGTCCGGCGAATGAACGCCGTGATAGACGGGCGTATAGCCATCGAACAAGGCGAGCACCGCGCGCTCGAAGGTCGGATGGTCGGCGCGGAACGGCATCAGCGTCGCGACCGTCTTGAACAACGGGTGCTCCGGCTCGGCCCGCAGCCATTGGACGATCCACTCGCACCAATCGTGAAAGGCGGGGTGCGGCAGCGCCGACGTCAACGGGATCCAGCGCTTGCGCCGGGCGAAGACCAGCGAATAAAGCCAGATGGTCAGCATGCCGCCGTCCTTCAGCAGCGGAACCAACTTGCGGGCATATTCCTTGGTGTCGGGTGTGTGGTGCAGAACGCCGATCGAGCTGATGAAGTCGAAGCTGTTCGGCTTGAACGGCAGGTTGCCGATGTTGGCCTGGAGCACCACGGCATTCTCGAAGCGCTTCAGGTTTTCGTACGCGACATCGACGCTGGTGCTGAGGTCGATGCCGACCACCTGCGCGCCCCATTCCGCCAGGATTTCGGAATGCCTGCCGGTCCCGACGCCGGCATCGAGCAGGAGCTTGCCCTTGACCAGCTCTGGGGTGAGGGACGCCTTGTCGAACAGTTCGAGCCGCGTGAGATTGGAGCTCTGCGCGCTGTCCAATTGCGTCGCCTGATAGGCGTCCCACTGGAAGGAGAAGGAACCCGCATAGTGGTCGTGCGGGACAAAGCGCGGAACGTGATTGACGATCGGCGCTGCCTCGCCGCCGGCCAGAGCCAGCTTCGCGGCGTCCGCGGCCAAGAGATCGGGATGCAGGCGGTCGCGCAGGAAGTCCCGCAGCGCCGCCGAGACCTTCTTGCCGAATGCCAGATCGAGACCGGCGGCCAAATCGGCGTCAGCTGCCATGCGCCACCCGCTTCAGCACCGCCTGGCGGCCGCCTGCGGCCGTGCCGATCGTCAGTTCGTATTCCCGCACCGCGGCGTTGTCGGAAAAGATCCGCGCCAGCGTATCCGCCTCGCTCTGGCCGAGCGCGAGACCGAAGCCGCCATCGTCGAGCGGGGCGGTGGCGAGGCGCGCGACGACGCCCGTCCACGCATCCAGCCCCGCCTCGTTGCCGAGCGCGGCGAGCAGCATAGGCCTGATCGCATCCGGCTTGCCGAGCTTCGCGACGATCGTGCCGGCGGCCGTGCGATCGAACGACAGCAGGAATCCGCCGGGACCATCGATCCGGAGCGACGGCAGAAGCGCCTCGGCAGCCGGCGCGAGGTCGATCCGGCCCCGGACGTTCCAACGATCATCGGGCGCATCCGCGGTGGCCAGCGCGGTGATCTCGAAATCCCATTGCGCGGCGGTCCCGGCGACCGGACGCACCGACAAAGCGCGTGCGGCGAGGCGCATCCGCGCTTCCTGGTCGATCGCGAACCGCACGTCGGATAGTGAGACATCGGGACCGTTTCCGCTGGAGGCTGCATAGCCGAAATGCCTGGTCCACAGGATTTGCAGCGTCTCGAACAATCGCGCCGCGCCGGTGGCTTGCGTTGTTTTCTTCCAGCTCATCAATCGGCGGATGGTCCCGGCATCCGAGCAAAGAAGGTGGATGGCCACATACTTGCGGCCATTGGTCAAAGGCGAGCTGTTGTCTGAGGTCGCGAAATAGATCGTCCGGCCGACATGCAGGTACCGGCCGAGGCCATCCTTGGCAATCTTCCCGGCGTCGCGGAAATGCCACCGGGGCAGCGACTTGCCGTCCTCGAACAGCGCGATGGTGGACGAGGCCGTGCTGTCGTCCGGCAGGTCCTCGTCGATGGTGACGGTATGGCAGTGACCCTCGAGCTGGCGGAGATTCCGCAACGGAATTTCGCGCGGTACGTCCCGCAGGCTGTTGACCAGCAAGTTGTGGAGGTCGCGATACTTCGGGTGGGCGGTCGGATTGGCGGCGAAATGACAGAGCAGGGCCGCGCTGCATCCGATGATATTGAAGATCGAGCCCATGCCGCGGCACCCGGCGCCGTGAGAGACCGGGCCACCATACACAAGGTGCGGCCCGATTCTCTAGGCGTTCTTGGCCGTGTCCGTCATGCGCGCAATCTCCGTCGCCACCAGTTCCTGCAGGTGCCACAGGTGCCGGTCGTGGATGCCGTGCTCCTCGAGCTTGGCCACGGTCTGATAGAGATACATGGCGCACGAGCCCATATGGCCGGCGGCGCAGGCAAGGATGCGCGCCACCTCGTCAACCGTCTTCTTGCCTGAATAGTCGGCGCCCCGCGGACCCGCATAGAACGCCAGGGCGCGCACAGTCCCGGCCCCGGTTCGTACATTGATCCAACGGGTTGCCGTCACGTCCTCGCGATAGCCGAGTTCGCGCCGCAGCAGGCGGCGCAGCTGGTCGTGATGATCGTTGTCGGGCAGGCGATAGACCACACCCTCGCAGCAACCGCCGCGATCAAGCGCCAGCATCAGCCCCGGAACTTCCGGCGTGCCGCGCCAGGATTTCAGCTCCAGGCAAAAGGAACGGTGCCAGCCATAGGCCACGCCGCGCTTGTGCTCGAGGGATGTGAATTCCGGTTTCCAGATCAGCGATCCATAGGCGAACAGCCACAGCGGATTGGGGCTGTATTGCTTCAGCAGCCCTTCGGCGATCCCATCATAGTCTTCATCCACCAGCCGCGTCAGGCCCGGCTCAGGACCGGTGTCGCGCTCCGTCCGCTCCACCCGCGCGACCAGCTCCGCGGTCAGGGCCATCAGCCGGTTCGTCGGGGACACGGCCAGGGCTCGTCAGGCGGACAATGATTCGGCGATCGCCGCGAACGCCGCCAGCAGCAGCCGGTCCGTCGCCTCATCCAACGGCAGCGGTTGGGAGGAGAGCTTGGCGATCACCATCTCTGCCTTGGGGTCGATATAGATCCATTGGCCGTGAATGCCGATGGCGCAGTAGGCTCCGCTGTCATTGCCGATGATGTACCACTGGCTGCGATAGCGGCCGGCGGGCA
>DASYRS010000325.1:0-2263 GCA_036004205.1 Dongiaceae bacterium | reverse complement strand
CGGCAGCACCGCGCGCGCCGCGCCGGAGGCGGCGATGACGGCCAGGGTCTGCAGCTTGCTGGCGCGGAACTGGATGCCGCCGCCCTTGGCCTGCGCTTCGACGTAGCGCACCTCCGGCAGCGGCGCGAGCGAGGAATCGAGGGCCGCCCACGGCAGCTTGCCGGGATCGCGGTCGATCGCGGCATAGACCGCATAGCGCACCCAGCCGACCTGGCGCGCGCCGCGCCGCGATCCCTGCGGTGGGCCGAGGCGCAAGGCGAGGTCCGCTTCGCGGCGCGCCAGATTGAAATTCTTGTCCTCCGCCAGCAATTCGATCGGCTGGCGACCGGCGGCGAGAACCTGAATCTGCGGCGCCAGCAGATGGTCGCACAGGAAGGCGACGCTGGTGACGCGTACCGGCGGGCGCTGCGCCTTCCCGCCTTCGCCCGATGCCACAGTCTGCGCCGATTCGAGTTGCTGCGCCGCCTCCTCCAGCCGCGGCAGCAGCGCCCTGCAGGTCGCGGTCGGCTCCAGCCTGCCGCCCCGCCGCACCAGCAGGCGGCGCCCCAGCTTCGCCTCCAGCCGGTCGAGGCGCCGCCCGATGGTGGTGGCGTCGATGTGGAGGTGCGCCGCCGCCCCGCTCAGGGTCCCGGCCTCCACGACCGTCAGCAGCGTGTGCCAACCATCCCAATTTTCCATGCTCCGCCGGCTCCAACCTGCAAAAACGCAGCCTCATGCCGGCATCTCTCCGCTGGGAACGGTGATGCCGCGCGCTATCTTCATCTTCGACACACGACACCGCAAGAGGAGACCAATATGAACGCGACCATGCCCCAGACCCTGCTGCAACTACGCGGTATATCCATTCCGCCGGCGCGGTTGTCGGATGCCGCCTTGGTGATCATCGATGCGCAGGGCGAATATCGCAGCGGGCGGATGGCGTTGCCCGGCGTCGATCCGGCGCTGGCGCGGATCGCCGATTTGCTGGCGCGCGCCAGGTCGGCGGACACGCCCATCTTGCATGTCGCGCAGCTTGGCCAGCAGGGTACCCTGTTCGATCCGACCACCGAGCGCGGCGCCATCCTGCCTCAGGCGGCGCCGGCCGCGGGCGAGCCCCTCATCATGAAGCGGCTGCCCAACGCCTTCGCCGGCACGGAGTTGCACGAGCGGCTGCGGCAGGCCGGCCGCCGCAACCTGATCGTCGCGGGCTTCATGACGCATATGTGCATCAGCGCTTCCACCCGCGCGGCGCTCGATCTCGGCTACCAAGCGACGGTCATCGCCGATGCGACCGCCACCCGCGCCTTGCCCGCCCATGACGGCGGCGCGCCGATCGCGGCGGAAATCGTGCACCGGACGGCGTTGGCGGAGCTGGCGGACCGGTTCGCGGCGGTGGTGGCGGGAGCGGATATCCCCGCCTGAGGCTATTGCACCTTCAGCGAGGCGATCAGGCCGCGTGCGGTTTCGCGGATGTGACGCTCCAGCAGCGATACCGCCGCCGGCACCTCGCGGGCGCGGCAGGATGCGATCAGCCCGTCATGCTCGCGCAGCGCGCGCTCGAAGCCGGAGCGCATGGTGACTTCGAGCCTGAGATAGCGGTCGATCTTGTCGTGGATGTTCTTCAGGAGCTTCAGCGTGATCGGCCGGCCGGCCGGCAGGTACATGATCTCGTGAAAGCGCCAATTGACGTCGCCCCAGCGCGGCAGGATGTCGGGGCGGCGCTGCTCCTCCATGTTCTCGTCCAGGGCCTCGAGGTCGCGCTCCGTCATGGCGGGGATCGCGAGCTCCAGCAGCCAGGTCTCCAGCCTCAGCCGGATGTCGAACAACTCCTCGACCTCCTGGATCGACAGCTCGGCCACCACGGCGCCCTTGTGCGAGGTGATGGTGACGAACCCTTCGGCCGCCAGCTGCTTCAGCGCCTCGCGCAGGGGAATGCGGCTGACGCCCAGCTCGGCCGCCAGATGCTCCTGGCGGATCGGCTGGCCGCCCTTCAACTGGCCGGTCAGGATGCGCTGGCGCACCAGTTCGGCCACCTGGTCGGCAATGGTGCGCTTGACGGGCAGTCCCGAATCCACGGTCAGCTCCCTTTCTTTCGCCGGCCATATTGACATGTTCCAGAATTGTATACAATATACATCTATCCTGTTCACCCATGGAGATTTGAGATGGCGCGACCCCAATGGAACGGCGTCTTCCCCGCCGTGACGACCCAGTTCAATGCCGATGAGAGCCTCAACATCCCGGCCACCCAGAAACTGATCGACCGCCTGATCCAGGGCGGCGT
>DASYRS010000324.1:0-1647 GCA_036004205.1 Dongiaceae bacterium | reverse complement strand
AATGCGCATACCAGCTCGCGTAACACTGTGAATGCTGTGCCGCCACGCGCGCCGCCGCGCCGTTCGGGCCGCGGAACACGATCGGGCAGCCCAACTGGCCGCCGGCCATGTAGAGCGTCTTGGCGGCGGAGTTGATGATGTGGTCGATCGCCTGCATCGCGAAGTTGAAGGTCATGAATTCGACAATCGGCTTCAGGCCCGCCATCGCGGCGCCAACGCCCATGCCGGTGAAGCCATATTCGGTGATCGGCGTGTCGATCACCCGTTTGGCGCCGAACTCTTCCAGCAGTCCTTGGCTGACCTTGTAGGCACCCTGATATTCGGCGACCTCCTCGCCCATCAGGAACACGGCCGGATCGCGGCGCATCTCTTCCGCCATCGCGTCGCGCAAGGCTTCGCGCACGGTCTGGGCGTGCGTTTCGCCCTTGTAATCGGATTCCACGGGCGCAGCGGCCTTCGGCGCTGGCGCTGCGGCTGGCGCCTTGACCTCGGCGGGCGCCGGAGCCGGTGCAGCCTTGGGAGCTGCCTTTGGCGCTGCGCCGGCCGCTTCGCCCTCGCCGCGCACGATCGCGATGGGTGTGTTGACGGCGACGCCTTCGGTACCCGCGGGCACCAGGATCTGGTCCAGCACGCCTTCTTCGACGGCTTCGACCTCCATCGTCGCCTTGTCGGTTTCGATCTCGGCCAGGATGTCGCCCGGCTTCACCGCATCGCCGACCGACTTGCTCCACTTCGAGAGCTTGCCTTCCGTCATGGTGGGAGACAGAGCAGGCATCAGGACTTCAACGGCCATGTTCGCCTCCCTTCCTCACGCTTCCACGAGCACGTCGGTCCACAGCTCCGCCGGATCGGGCTCCGGCGATTGCTGGGCGTATTCGGTGGCGGCCGACACGATCTCCTTGATCTCGCGGTCGAAGTCCTTGAGCTTCGCCTCGTCGGCGACCTTGTTGCTCAGGATGTACTCGCGCAGGCGGTCGATCGGGTCGTGCTCCTGCCGCATCTTGGCGACTTCTTCCTTGCTGCGGTATTTCGCGGGATCCGACATGGAATGGCCGCGATAGCGATAAGTCATCATCTCCAGGATGCGCGGACCCTTGCCGTCACGCGCCTGCGCCAAGGCGGCGGCGGCGGCCTTGCGGACCGCCATCACGTCCATGCCGTCCACGCGCTCGCCCGGAATGCCGTAGGCCGTGCCGCGCTTATAGAGTTCCGTGCCCGCGGATGACCGCTCAATGCTGGTGCCCATGGCGTATTTGTTGTTCTCGATCACATAGACCACCGGCAGCTTCCAGAGCGCCGCCATGTTGAAGCTCTCGTAGACCTGGCCCTGGTTGATCGCGCCGTCGCCGAGGTAGCACATGTTCACCTTGCCATCCTCGCGGTACTTGTGCGCGAAGCCGAGGCCGGTGCCGAGCGGGACCTGGCCGCCGACGATGCCGTGACCGCCATAGAACCCCTTCTCGCGGCTGAACATGTGCATCGAGCCGCCCTTGCCCTTGGAATAGCCGCCGCGCCGCCCGGTCAGCTCGGCCATCACGCCCTTGGCGTCCATGCCGCAGGCCAGCATGTGGCCGTGATCGCGATAGGAGGTGATGACGGTGTCGCCCTGCTCCGCAGCCGCCTGCATTCCGACCACCACCGCCTCCT
>DASYRS010000323.1:0-13242 GCA_036004205.1 Dongiaceae bacterium | reverse complement strand
GGAAAGCCGCGCGCAGATGAGCATGCTGCCGCGCCTGAAGCCGCGCAATTTCTACGACCTGGTGGTGGAGGTCGCGATCGTCCGGCCCGGCCCGATCCAGGGCGACATGGTGCATCCCTATCTGCGCCGACGCGATGGATTGGAGAAAGCGGAATATCCCCGTCCAGAGCTGCGCGAAGTCCTCAAGAAGACCTATGGCGTGCCCCTGTTCCAGGAGCAGGCCATGCGCATCGCTATTGTCGCCGCGGGTTTCACGCCGGCGCAGTCGGACCAGTTGCGGCGCGCGATGGCGACCTTCCGGCGGTCCGGGACCATCGGCACCCTCAAGGAAAAGTTCATCGAAGGCATGATCGAACATCACTATACCCGAGATTTCGCCGAACGATGTTTCAAGCAAATCGAGGGTTTCGGCGATTACGGATTCCCCGAAAGCCACGCCGCCAGCTTCGCCTTGCTGGTCTATGTCTCGGCTTGGCTGAAATGCCGGCATCCGGCCGTGTTCGCCTGCGCGATACTGAATGCGCAGCCGATGGGGTTCTACGCGCCGGCGCAGCTGGTGCGCGATGCGCGCGATCATGGCATCGAAGTGCGTCCGGTCGACGTGAATGTCAGCGACTGGGACAACACGCTGGAGCGCGCCCAGGACGGCAGCCTCGCGCTGCGCCTCGGTTTCCGCGAGGTCGCCGGCTGCCGACAGCAGGACGCCGCCAGTCTCATCAACGCACGCGGTGCCGGCTATCGCACGCTGCACGAGCTCTGGCGCAAAAGCGGCCTGGGCCCGGCGGCGCTGGAAACCCTGGCCAAGGCCGATGCCTTCGGCTCTCTCTTCATCGATCGCCGGCGAGCCTTATGGCAGATCCACGCTTTGGATAATGGACAGATGCCGCTGTTCGATCCGGATGATGCTTCGCCGGCCGCGCAGGATTGGCCTTCGCACATCCCGGCGGAAGATCTGGCGGCGCCGTTGCCCGAGATGAGCCTGGGCGAGCATGTGCTGGAGGATTACCACGCGATCGGCCTGTCGCTGCGCGCCCATCCGGTCGCGCTGCTGCGGGCGCCGTTGGACAGGCTTGGCGTCGCTCCCAACAAGACCCTCGCCACCGCCAAGGATGGCACCCGGATCAAGGTGGCCGGCCTCGTGCTGGTGCGCCAGCGCCCCGGAACGGCCAGCGGCGTCATCTTCATGACCCTCGAGGATGATGGCGGAATCGCCAATATCGTGGTCTGGCCCAAGGTGTTCGAGGCCTATCGCCGCATCGTGCTCGGCGGCCGCATGGTCGCGATCGAAGGCAAGTTGCAGCGCGAAGGCCTGGTCGTCCACGTGATCGCCGACCGGGTGATGGATTTGACGCCGTTGCTGCACACGCTGAACGAGGAAAAGCCCGACATCAACCGCGTCATCGCCCGTGCCGACGAGGTAAAGCGCGCCACCACCGGCGACCAGCGCCTGCTCCGCCTGCGCAGCCGGGATTTTCACTGATCGACTCTTTGACTATGCTGTCCCAAGCACATTTCGCGGGGACGCACTTCATGGATCAATCGCACATCGCCCAAGCCGCCGACTTCCTCTGGCGCACGCGTATCGAGCAACGCCGGATCGAGGCCCTGCCCGATCACTTGCGGCCGCCTTCGCTGGCCGAGGGCTATGCAATCCAGGATGCGATGGTCGCCATCGCCGCGCAGCCGGTCTCCGGCTGGAAGATCGCGGCAACCAGCAAGGCCGGCCAGGACCATATCGGCGTCACCGAGCCGCTCGCCGGCCGGCTGTTCAAGAGCTTCATCCTGCAGGATGGCGCGCGCCTGCCGGCCACGCCGCTGCACATGAAAGTCATCGAAGCGGAGTTCGCCTTCCGCATGGGCCGCGACCTTGCGCCGAGGGATGCCGCCTACGGCCAGACGGACGTTTGCGACGCAGTGGCGGCGCTTCATCTCGCCATCGAAGTGCCCGACGCGCGGTTCGAGCGTTTCGCCGAAATCGGCCCGGCCCAGATCGTGGCCGACGATGCGTTCGCGTCCTGGTTCCTGCTCGGCGCCGAGGTCCGCGACTGGCGGCGCCTCGATCTTTCCATGCAGCGGGTGCGCGTGCTGAAGAACGGAACCGTCGTTGCCGAAGGCGCCGGCGCCAATGCACTGGGCGATCCGCGCATCGCCTTGACCTGGCTCGCCAACCACCTGTCGCAACGCGGCATCGGCCTCAAGCACGGCGACATCGTCACCACGGGCACCTGCACCACGCCGGCCGCCATCGGACCCGGCGATCACATGGTGGCGGAGTTCGCTGGCCTCGGGCGGGTGGCGGCTGTGTTCAACTAATTTCAATCCATTGAAATGGTTGAGGAGTTGGCGCTGGACAAGGAGCTTTTCTTGGCTAGTCTAGCCGCCACGATCCAAGGCCGCTGGGCGGCCATCCATCAACCAGCGCGGTTTCCGAACCTCCATGCGGCGCATCTTCGCGGCTCTCTTCGGCGTTTTGATCATGGCGTGGGCGGTATCCACCCCGGCACAGGAACCCGCCGCCGAAAAGCTGCAGGCTTGGGAATCCGCCCTGACCGAGATCGAGCGGGAGCTCGCCGCCGATCCCGACCTGTCGCAGGACCGCTACGGCGAGATCCTGCGCACCGCCTCCGTTCTCATTGCGGATGCGCGCGCGCTGCGCGCTGCCGAACAGCAGCAGACCCAGCCGCTGCGCGGCCAGCTCGGCCAGCTCGGCGCGGCCCCCGCTGACGGCGGGCCACCGGAAGATCCGAATATCGCCGCGACCCGCGCGCGCCTTTCCGACGAGATCAGCAAGTCGCAGGCACGCGTAACACGCGCCGAGTTGGCCATCACCCGCGCTCAGGCCATCCAGGACCAGATCGGTCTGCGCGAACAGGAGATGACTCAGCGCAAGCTGGCGGTCCAGGGACCGCTTCCGCTGTCGCCGGCAACCTGGCGCGCCGCGCTCTCGGACCGCAATGTCACATACCGGTCAATCCTGCAATCGGCCATGCAGTGGTGGCGCAACCTGCAGATCGCCGAGATGGACAAGCTGGCCATCGGGATCGGTGCCGGCATTCTCATCATTGCCGGCCTGTTGGCCTTTCCGGTGCGCCGCTGGGTCTTGGCAAAATGGGGCCCGGTCGCGACCATCGAGGAGCCGAGCTATACCCGGCGCATCATTGCCGCCGTGGCGGGAACGGTGGCGCGCATCCTGCTGCCGACCCTGGCGATGACCGCGCTGCTGGGCGTGTTCGCGGTGACCCTGTCCCAGCAGGAATACGACCCGGCGTTCCGGAGATTTGTGCTGGCGAGCGGGGTCAATCTGATCCTGTTCTTCGTCGTGTCCGGCCTGACCGTCGCCTGTCTTTCGCCGGACATGCCGGTCTGGCGCATCGTGCCGGTGCCGGCCAAGGCGGCAGCGAGGCTCGGACATCGCGTCGTGATCGGTGCCGGGCTTCTGACGTTGCTCGCGATCGTCGTGAATGCCGTATCGGATCCAGGAACCTTCCAGCCTTCGGCGAGCTTTGCCTCCGTGATCACGTTTGTCGCGGGCATCGTTGCCGTCAGCGTTTTCCTGCCGTGCCTGCGCGCCAAATACTGGGTCAGCGATGCCCATTTCCGCTCGCGGCTGTCGTGGCTGCTGCGTACGCTCGCCGCCCTGGTCATGATCGCCGCGCTGGTCGCCTCCTTGGCCGGCTTCAATTCGCTCGCCGGTGATCTGCTGGGCGCGTTGTTCCAGTCCGCCCTCCTGATCGGGGCGGCGCTCTTGCTGCGCGAAGTGATCGCCGAAGGCATCCGCGCCTTCATGACACCCGGCCGTCGCTTCTATGACGCCGTTTCGCGCGTGACAGGCTTATCGCCGGAAACCGGCCGGCGCCTCACTTTCTGGGTGCGCCTTGCCGCCGATGTGATCCTTTGGCCCCCGGTCATCTACGGCGTGCTGGTCGCCTGGCGGATTTCGCCGACCCTGATCAATGCCTGGCTGGTGCGCATCTTCACGCAGATCAGGCTTGGCGACATCAACCTCTCGCTGGTCGATGTCGGGATCGCCGTGCTCACCGTCGTGGTCGGCCTGCTTCTGATCAGCGGCCTGAAACGCTGGGTGCGAGAGCGGGTGATGCCGAACACCCGGCTCGATCTCGGCATGCAGAACTCGATCTCCACCGGCGTCGGCTATGTCGGGGGCCTGATCGTGATCATGATCGCGATCATGGTGCTGGGCATCGATTTCTCGTCGATCGCCCTGGTCGCAGGCGCCTTATCGGTCGGCATCGGTTTCGGGCTGCGCACGGTCGTGGAGAACTTCGTCGCCGGCCTGCTGCTGCTGATCGAGCGGCCGGTCAAGACCGGCGACTGGATCGTGGTCGGCACCACCGAAGGCATCGTCAAGAGCATCTCCGTGCGCTCGACCGAGATCGAGACCTTCGACCGCGCCTCGGTCATCGTGCCCAACTCGGCCTTGATCGCGAGCCCGGTCACCAATTGGACTCACAAGAACCGGATCGCCCGGGTGATCGTGAAATTGAGCGTCGGCCTCGGTGCCGACCCACGGCAGATCGAGAGCATTCTCCTCGCCTGCGCCGGTCACGCCGAGCATGTGATGAAACACCCTGCTCCCAGCGTCATCTTCCGCGCCATCGGCGAGGAGAAGCTGGATTTCGAGCTGCGCTGCTTCATCGCCGACACCGACTATTATCTGCCGACCCTGAGCGCCCTGAATTTCGCGATCGACGCGGCCATGCGGCGGGAACGCATCCAGGCCGTGGGCGCGCCGACCATCACCCTGCAGCAGCCGCTGGAGGATTTCGCCGCCCGCCGCTCGATTGAAACGGCCTGACCGGTCTGTTCTCAACAGATTCTTAACCATTTCCAGTCTCGGATAGCCTCATTCTTACGGACGGAGCCGCGCGCATGACTAGGAAGACGGGGCGAATTCTCATCGTCGACGACGAGCCCCAAGACGTCGCAACCATAGAGCGCGCCGGGACCGCGCTGGCGCTGGAGGTTGCGACCCTCGATCACACCAAGGCGTTCGAGCGCCTGGTCAGCGATTGGAAGCCCGACATCGTCGTGCTCGACATCGGCATTCCCGACCGCGACGGCTATGCCCTGCTGGGCGTTCTTGGCTCGCTCAAGTTCAAAGGCGACGTCATCATCATCAGCGGCGTCTCCCAGCAGGACCTGGACACCGCCGCGCAGGCCGGCAAGATGCGCGGCCTCCATATCATCGGCACGGCGCGCAAACCCGTCGCATATGACGCGATCCACGCCGTGATCGCGAAGGCGGAGGCGGCGGAGTAGCCAGCCGCGAGTTCGGGTCCACCGCCCTCCCGCCCGCAGCAAAGCCGGCCCCAATTCCGCGCCGAAATCCGGCCAAATCCGCTCTTCCGGCCCGCGCCGGACGCGCTATGATGATGGCGCCGAGGATGCCGCGATATTGATCGGTTCTGCCCGCGCGGCGCCGCCAGAGGGCATTTATGGCCGACGACAGGCCCGCCTCCATAGCGAACGCATTGTCGCGCATCCAGGGTGCGCGCACGCTGGAAGAAGCTGTTCGCATCGCGACGGAGGAGATGCGCGCCATCTCCCAGGCGCCGGTCCTCGCCAGCTTCGGCCAGGACGCGCCGTTCCGCTATCTGTTCGATCAGAACCCGACCCCGATGTGGGTCTATGAGCAGGGCTCCCTGGCCTTTCTGGAAGTCAACGAGGCCGCGATCCAGCATTACGGCTACACGCGCGCCGAATTCCTTTCGATGCGCATTACCGATATCCGGCCGGCGGAGGATGTGCCGAAGCTGCTCGACCTGACGACGAACCGCCCGCCCGGCCTGCGCTATGTCGGCAAGTGGCGGCATCGCCTGAAGTCCGGCTCGGTCATCGACGTCGATATCAGCTCTTCGGCAATCGAATTCTCCGGACGACCCGCGGTCCTGGTGGTCGCGCGCGATGTCACGCAGCAGGTCGAGACCGAAAACCGACTGCGCGAGATCGAGACTCGGTTTCTGTCGCTGGTGCAGAACGCGCCGTTCGTGACCTATGTCAAGGACCGGGAAGGTCGCTACCTGTTCTACAATCGCGAGTCCGAGCGCGTCTTCCGCATGGGGGTGCATCAATATTTCGGCAAGACCATCCGCGACATCTATGACCCGACCTACGCCGCCATCATCGACGAGATGGACCGAAACGTCGTCGAAACCGGCGCGACGATCCTGACCGAAGTCCGGATGCCGCCGGACGTGGAGTACGAGTGGGCGCTTCTCGTCAAATTCCCGATCCGCGACGAAAGCGGGAAGATCGTCGCGATCGGCGGCTTCGATATCGACCGGACCAAGCAGAAGCGCGCGGAGCTTGCGCTCGCGGACAGCGAGGCGCAGCGCCGGGCGACGGAGCAGAGGTTCCGGCAAGTCTTCGATCTCGTGCAGGAAGGCATCTGGATCCACGTGGACGGCAAGATCGCGTTCGCCAACCCGGCGGCGGCCCGCCTGTTCGGTGCCAAGGGTCCGGAAGACCTGATCGGCATGCCGGTCTTCAACATCATCCATCCGGACGACCGCGAACGCGCGATGGAACGGACCAGGCACCTGAAGGACAAGCTCCAGCCCTTGCCGGTGACGGAGATGCGCATCCTGGGCCTCGATGGCAAGACGCGCATCGGCGAGCTGCAGGCCGCTCCCTTCATGCAGGATGGCGTGCTGCACGTGATTTCTTCCGGCCGCGACGTCTCGGCCCTGCGCGATGCCGAATCCAGGCTGCATCAGGCCCAGAAGATGGACGCGGTCGGCCAGTTGACCGGCGGGGTGGCGCACGATTTCAACAATCTGCTGACGGTCATCATCGGCGCGCTCGATCTCGA
This sequence comes from Dongiaceae bacterium, assembly GCA_036004205.1. Taxonomy (GTDB): domain Bacteria; phylum Pseudomonadota; class Alphaproteobacteria; order Dongiales; family Dongiaceae; genus Dongia_A. Next base: position 6,410 of record DASYRS010000323.1, on the reverse strand, counting down.
CCCGCAGCGCGTGCCGGCGGAGATGCGCCCGTCGATCGAGCAGGCGTTGCGCGCGGCGGAGCGCGGCGCCGCCCTCACCCACCGGCTGCTGGCCTTTTCGCGGCAGCAGATGCTGGTGGCGCGAAAGGTCGAGCTCAACCGCCTGATCGGCGACATGGACGAGCTGCTGCGCCGCACGCTGGGCGAGCATGTGGAGGTCGACCTGAAGCTCGCCGCCGACTTGTGGCCGGCCCTGGCGGACAGCGGACAGGTCGAGAATTCGCTGCTCAATCTCGCCATCAACGCACGCGATGCGATGCCGGAAGGCGGCAAACTGACCATCGAAACGATCAACATGCATCTGGACGAGGACTACGCCGCCGACAATGCGGAAGTGATGCCGGGCGACTATGTCATGATGGCGGTGACCGATACCGGTACCGGCATGCCGCTGGATGTCCTGTCCCACGTGTTCGAGCCGTTCTTCACCACCAAGGAGGTCGGCAAAGGCACCGGCCTCGGCCTCAGCATGATCTATGGCTTCGCCAAGCAGTCGGGCGGCCATGTGAAGATCTATAGCGAGGTCGGACACGGCACCACGGTGCGGCTCTACCTGCCGCGCCTGTCGAGCGCGGCGGCAACCGCCGAGGCCGCCGTCGCCGCGACGCCCGGCAAAGGCGGCGGCGAAACCATCCTGGTGGTGGAGGACAATCCTGACGTCCGCCGCCTGGTGCTGCGCCAGCTCCGCGACCTCGGCTATGCGGTCATCGAGGCAGCCAATGGACCGCAGGCCCTGAAGATCCTGGAAGACGGCGCGGCCATCGACCTCTTGTTCACCGACGTCGTGATGCCCGGCGGCATGACCGGCCGCCAGCTCGCCGAAGCCGCGAAGGGCAGCCGGCCGAACCTGAAGACCTTGTTCACCTCCGGCTATACGGAGGATTCCATCCTGCGCCTCGGCAAGCTCGATCCGGGCGTACGCCTGCTATCGAAGCCGTACCGGAAGCACGAGCTTGCGACGCGGGTCAGAGAGGCGCTGGACGGATAGGAAAAAGGCGGCGAGGCCTCCGGGACAGAGGCCTCGCCGCCACCCGACCAACGAAAGTGGGGACGGATCGTCGGTCCAGTTGCGGGATGCTGAACAGCAAGTCACACAAGCTCGCGCCCGCACGCGAACCGCGTTTCAGGCAAACACAATCAACAACAGGCCCACAGCAGCCAGCATGACCAATGCACTGCCGATGACATGATGGCGGCCGGCATTCTCGCTCAAGAAATCCCGGTAAGAATTGGTTTCCCACACAGCGTTCTCTCCACCCGTCATCTGAAAATCGTGTGATGAAAAAATCTGCCGTGGCACTTCGTCCGGTGTTTTTCCAGGGCGATGCACGTCACCACTGCGTTGCCCGCCGTCTTGTCCCGTTTCGCCGCTGGGCTTATCCACGCGCCGTCTGCGCGACGGTATCCGCGCGTAGCCACCAGGAAGCGGTCCAACTCGGCCTGCATGATGGCGACGCGCGCGACCGCCCGGTCGGCGATGTCGCGGATTACTTCAGGCAGCGCTGGTGATTGCTCCGTCACAGCGGACAAAGCGGATCTGACCCCCTCCAGCGCTGCCTGGCGCGTCGCCTCGCGCACCCTCTCCGCCAAATGGGCGACGCCGAGTGGTGTTTCAGCGACCTCGGACAGCCGCGATTGCTCCCTTTCCCGCGTATAGGACATGACGTCTCCGTCAATCCGCCCAAATCCAATGGGGCGACAGGCCGCTGGTGGCAGAGAGGCATTGTGTGGGAATCCACCAATCGCTCATCCCCCAAATGGGGGATCGCGGCTCCGCATTTGCGGGAATCCGCGTGTCCGAGAAACCCGGTGTGACCAAATCGACACCGCCAATCCGATCTGCCAAGCATCAGAATCTATTGGTGAATCCCGCCTCCAGCCAGCCTCGCCCTGCCGCGCCGGGCCGGTAAAACCGGGCAAGACTGCGTGGATGGGATCGTCTATCCTTGTGGAATTAAATGAAGATTGAGGCGCTAGCCGGCATTCAAGCCAGGAGGCGGCGTGGGGTACGCGACCATCCAGCCGAGGTTCGAGGACGTCGTCGACAAGATCTATGCCGCCGTCGACGACAGCGTCCTATGGAACGATGTCGCGGGCGACATTGCCCGTGCGGCAGATGCCGTGTCGTGCTCGCTCCAGCTGCGCAGCGGCGCCGACGCGAAGATCGTCGGCGCGGCGGGCTACCGGGAATTCGACGCGAAACTCTATGAGCAGCAATATGCGCGCCAGGACATCCGCGCGCAGGTCTTGATGGGCCTCCCCGCGGACCAGGTCCATCTGCTGCATCACTATATGCCGCAGGAACGGTTTGTCGGTTCGAGCTACTACAACGAATTCTTCCGCCGCATCACCGAGGGCTACTGGAGCGCCGCGACCTGGATCACGCTGGATCGCGGCGCCGGAGTCGGATTGGGCATCGGCATCCACCGGTCGCGCCGGGCCGATCCGGAGGATAGCGCGCAGATCGAGATTCTCGGCTCCCTCAGCCCGCATCTGCGGCGCGCTGGGCGCCTGCATTTGAAGCTGAACGACGTCAGGACGCGCGTCAGCCAGCTGTCCGATGCCCTCGACCACATGATACAGCCCGCCATCCTCGCGGATTGCGAAGGGCGTGTCGTGATCGCGAACACGGCGGCCGGCCGGCTGTTCGAACCGGATCGGGTTCTCGGCGTCGATCACAGCGGCAAGCTGGTCACGTGCTCGGTCAAGGCAACCAGGCTATTGCGGGAGGCGATCGAGGCTGCGTCGCGTCCAGCGGACCAGGCCGATGCGCGGCAGGCGGCCGACATCATTGTCGCCAGTGACGATCAGACGCCGCGGATCTCGCTCAGTGTCCTGCCGCTGCAGCGCAGAGCGGCAACATCGCGCGGCACGCTCGATGGCGGGTCGATCATGATCCTGGCGCGGGAGTTCGCGACCGGAGCGGTGTCGGTGGAGGCGCTGCGCAGTGCGTTCAGCCTGTCGCCCGCGGAAGCCAGGCTGCTCCGCCTGCTCGCCACCGGAGCGAGCCTGCGGCAGGCGTCCGAGATCGTCGGCGTCTCCTATTCGACCGTGATGTCGCAGCTCAAATCGTGCTTCCAGAAGACCGGCACGCACCGCCAGGCCGAGTTGGTGGCGCTCGCCGTTCGCCTTGGATCCAGCGGGGCTTGAAGGAAAATCGCAGGCGGCTCTTCTACGTCTCTCCTCCGGCAAGATCGGTCAATGCGGCGGACCGAACTCGACCGGTCAGACGGCGGTATAGCCCCCGTCGGCGAAGATCGACTGGCCGGTGATGAGGTCGGAGGCGGGCGAGGCCAGGAACAGCACGAGGTCGGCGATCTCCACCACCTTGCCGAACCGGCCGAGCGGGATCTTGGCGCGCATCGGCTCGCCGACCTTCGGATCGCCCCACACCATCTCGCCCATCGGAGTCAGGATGACGGTGGGGCAAACCGCATTCGACTGGATGTTATATTGCGCCCACTCGACCGTCATCGTCTTGGTGAGCGCGTTGAGGCCGGCCTTGGACGCCATGTAGGCCGCATGATCCATCAGCGCGACGTCGCTGGTCTGCGAGCTCACATTGATGATCTTTCCCGCGCGCCGCTCGATCATACGCGGCGCCAACGCCTGGGCCAGCAGGAACGGCGCGCGCAAGTTGACCACCATGATGCGGTCCCAGCTCTCGACCTTGGCCTCGAGGATGCTCTCGATCGCCGTGATGCCGGCGTTGTTGACGAGAATGTCGATCGCGCCCCACGCCGCGAGCGCGGCACGGGCAGCAGCCTGCGGCCCTTCGACCGTGGCAAGGTCCGCCTCGATGACCAGGCACCGGCGTCCCATCCCTTCGACCGCGGCCTTGACCTCGCACAGTCCATCGCGATCGCGCGCCACCGCAGCGATGTCCGCCCCCGCGTCCGCCAGCACGCGGCAGATCTCCCTGCCGATGCCCTTGGACGCGCCGGTGACCAGCGCGGTCTTCCCGGTCAGCGAAAAGCGTTGCGTGAATTCGGCCATCGCGTCAGTTCCCCTATCACCCCCGAGACGGCCGCCCGGCACCCCCAGCTAGTCTTCCAAGGTGGTTCCGGTCGGCGCCGGCGGCCCACCGATCAGGGCCGCATCGATCTCCATGACCTCAGCATAGATCAACCGGCCAGGGTTGGAAGGATGTTGCGTGCCCGCGCTGCCCGGCTGATCGATCGCCAGATGGTTCGCGGAGAGATACTCGTGCTCGCGAATCAGCAGTCGGTAACGGCCGGCCTCGACCGCCTGCGGGAACTCGACCGTTCCGGACCACCGGATGAGCTTCGGCAAGGGTGGGGTTGCCTTCGTCTGATCGACGACCACGGCGGTGCCAGGTGCCGCATCGTGCCAGCCCAGATCGGTCGATATGCCGGGCGTACGCTCTTGCACAGTAACGCTGACGACCGTCGGTTGTTTGGCCGGATTGTTCGGCTGGGTGCCATGAATCACCGGCGCCGGTCCGGTCGGCGCGACGCCGGAGACCGTCACCCGCAGGCGACGGGGATGATAAGGATCTACAGTCACGGTTGCCGCGCGGCTCGGCGTCAGCTGCGCGAAATCGGCGGTCACCACGCGCGAAAGCTTGGCGTCAGGAATGGCATGGGGCTGGTAGCGCGCCAGGGCAAGGCGAACAAATGGCGCATAGGTCAGCGAATTCGTGTTGATGGTCAGGTCGGCGTACCACAGCTGCGATATCTCGTCGAACGCCACGGGATAGCCGACCACATGCACGCGTCCCGGCGCCGGCGCCTCGAGGCTGACGCCTTCCTCAAGAGCCGTGTGGCCCGCGAAGTTTGAAAGCTGCGGCACGGTCAGGAACAGCGCGTCGGTTTTCCAGATCGGGTCGCCGCCCCATTGCGTGACCAAGGACTTCCACGCCTCGTTATCGATCGGCTTGCCGTCCAGCACGTAGAGCGCGACGCCCAGCATTTCGCCTTCCCCGGAGGAGAACCAGGGGCGCTCGAGATAAACGCGCAGCCCGCCACCGAAGCGCACGCTGCGCTTCAGGTTGGTTTCGGTCTGGCGTTGCCAGCCGAAGGTCGGCACGACATAGGCGATCTGCGGCAAGTTCGGGCGGGTGGACGCTGGAACGTCGACCAGGATCGGTTCGCTGGTGCGGGTAAAGCCGCCCTCCTGGTCCGGCGGGAAATAGTCGCGGAAGCGAGTGGTTGCGACTGCATGATACCAGATCCGGTGATGCCTTGTGTCGTTGAGGTGATGGCGCGGCGCGGCGTCCTGCCAGATCTCCTTTGAGCCCACTGACATGTCCGGGCTGAGCAGATTGCCGAGCGAGTCACCCTTGCGCACGAAGCAAAGCAGATCGTGGTCGCGATCGAAATAGGCGACGGCGCGCTGATTGGCCGAGCCTTCCTTGACGCTGATGAAGCCCTCGTTCAGGGATCGGATCGGCACCTCGTCGACCTGCGCCGCATGCGCTTCGCTGTTGGGTTCGGCCGCAACCCGCGGCTTGCTGGGATCGTCGACGGGATCGGTCCATTCGGCGAAGATATCCACCTTATCGGTGCTCGCGGCATGAACCCGCAAGCCGCCCATCAGGTAGGCATCGACCGCCCGCGGCCTGCGCCAGGCGGTGACTGCCGCCAATTCCGTCTCCGCCGTCGGCCGCTTCTCGGGCGTGGTCTGCAGAACCTCGGGCGAGGGGTTGCGCGTCTCGTCGAACGGATATTGCGATGGATCGCCGTAGGGCTGATGCTGGACCGTGATGGCGCAGAATTCGGGCCTGCCGATCGGCTGTTGCACCGCGTGCACCATGGTCAGCAGGCGCGGCGGATTGATCATCCAGTGCCCGCCCTCGACCGCGCGCTGGAGGATGTGGGCGACCCGGTCGACGTCGGCGCCGTCCTTCAGAAAGTCACCGTCCGTCTGCTGCGTCGAGAGCGTGTCGATGTGCTCGCGGATCCACTGCCATACACCCATCAGCTTGAGGTCATCGGGCATCATGTAGCTGCTGAGCGGCACCACCGACTGAGCGGCCTTCGGCAGGAATACGGTCAACACGCGCTCCGCATCGTTCCACTCCGGCGCGACCGAACCGGCGCCGGTCTCGCCAAGCGCCAAGCGCAATGGTCGCATCTTCTGCCAATCCTCCGACCCGCCAAATCCGATCAGGGTCGCCGATCCCGGTCGCGGGTTGGGGTCATTCAGCAGTTGGAATTCCAATGCGCCGCCGCCGACCAGCCCCAACGTGCCGCTTGCCGTTCCGGGCAGGTCGCGCAGCGCGACGCCGCGCGCCAGCACATCCGGCAGATACGGCAGCGGATCGATCTGCCCCGCCGGCTCGAGCGGGAACTTCTGGGTATGGCCGGCGATCTCCATCTCGACCTGGTTGAGTTCGCCCTTGTCGCGTG
>DASYRS010000322.1:0-2560 GCA_036004205.1 Dongiaceae bacterium | reverse complement strand
TTCGATTGGCAAAGCCCGGTCTGGCGGCATCTGTTGAACGCGCTGACCGCCGATTTCCGCCTGATCCGCTATGACGAGCGCGGCAACGGACTGTCCGACTGGAAGGTCGACGATTTCTCGATCGAGGCTCTGGTGCAGGATTTGGAGACGGTGGTCGATGCCGCCGGCCTCGATCGATTTCCACTGCTAGGCATTTCCCAGGGCTGCGCGGTCGCGATCAGCTACGCGGCGCGCCATCCGGAGCGTGTGACGCGCATGGTGTTGCATGGCGGCTATGCCAAAGGATGGCGGGTGCGTGCCGACCCATCCGAAATAGCGAAGCGCGAAGCCATGCTGACTCTGGTGCGGGAAGGCTGGGGCCAGGACAATCCCGCGTTCCGTCAGATATTCGCATCGTGGTACATCCCCGACGGCAGCCCCGAGCAGTGGCGCTGGTGGAACGACTTGCAGCGGATTTCCACCTCTCCGGAGAATGCCGCGAAGCTCATGCTCGATCTTGGCAAGATCGATGTGACCCACCTATTGCCGCAAGTATCCGTTCCCACGCTCGTGCTGCACAGCCGGAATGACGCCGCCGTGCCATTCTATGCCGGACGCGAACTCGCAACCTCGATCCCGGGCGCGCGGTTCGTGCCGCTCGACAGCCGGAATCACGTGATCCTGGAACAGGAAGCGGCTTGGCCGCGATTCCTCGACGAGGTCCGGCGCTTCCTCCATGCGGAGGGGAGCGAATCCCGGCGCCGGTCGGCCGGGTGAGCCCGGCTTGACTCTTTGAGGCCGTGCGGGGCGTAATTCGCCTATCCCTTCATTCTCAGAGTCATTTTCCATGAGCAAGGTCGTTCAGCGCATCAATCTGGACGCGATGAGTCCGGGCACCGAGCGCTTCGTGAAGGCCCATCGCTACGGCAAGGCCGGCGCGCGGCCGAAGGCCTATCTGCAGGCCTCGCTCCATGCCGACGAGATTCCGGGCATGCTCGCCGCCCATCATCTGATCAGCCTGCTCGACGATGCGGACGCGCGCGGCGACATCAAGGGCGAGATCATCGTGGTGCCGGTTGCCAATCCGGTCGGGGCGGGCCAGGTCATCAACACCACCTTCGCCGGCCGCTACGACTTCCGCAGCGGCGTCAACTTCAATCGCCGCTGGCCCGACCTGTCCCAGGGCCTCGCCGCCAAGGTGAAGGGCAAGCTCGGCAAGGACCCGGAGGCCAACGTCGCGATCGTGCGCCAGGCCCTCGGCGAGACCGTCGATCAGATCTATGCGGTCGGCGAGAATGCGAAGCTGCGGCGCGAGCTGATGCGTCTTGCCTACGATGCCGACATCGTGCTCGACCTGCATTGCGACGACATCGCGTTGATGCACGTCTATACCACCAACGTATTCTGGCCGCGGGCGCAGGACCTGGCGGCGGAGGTCGGCGCGAAGGCCGTGCTGCTGTGCGACGATTCCGGCGCGGCCTCGTTCGACGAGAGCTTTTTCCTGCCCTGGTATCGGCTGCAGAAGGAAGTCGGGCCGGACTATCCGGTGCCGGCGCCGGTCCTCACCTCCACCATCGAATTCCGCGGCCAGGCCGACGTCTATGACGAGCTGGCCAGCGAGGATGCGCGCGGCCTCTACCGCTTCCTGCAGCGCCGTGGCCTGATCGGCGGCGATCCGGGCCAAGTACCGGCGCTGAAGGCGAAGGTCGCCAATCTCGATGCCTGCGAGATCCTGCGCACCCCCAAGGCCGGCATCATCGCCTATCGCAAGCGCGAGGGCGACGTGGTGAAAGCCGGCGACGTGATCGCCGATATCGTCGATCCGCTGGCCGACGATCCGAAGAAGGCGCGCCTGGAGCTGCGCTGTCAGGCCGATGGGCCGATCCTCTCGATCCGAGCCATGAAAGCGGTCGCCGCCGGCGATTCCGTCGTCATGATCGTGGGCGACAAGGCGATGCCCAATCCGACCGGCTTGCTGCTGGCCGATTAGACGATGGCGGCGATCACCGTCTTCGGCGCGGTCGGCTCCGGCTCCATCCCGGTCGAGGCGACGCTGACATTGCTCGGCATTCCATACGACCTGGTGGAAGCCGTCACCTGGCAAGACGAAGCCGCGCGCAAACGCGTCCAGACCGTCAATCCGATGCGCCAGGTGCCGGCGCTGGTGCTGCCGTCGGGCGAGATCATGACCGAGAGCGCGGCGATCCTGATCCATCTCGCCGACCAGCATCCGCAAGCGCGGCTGGCGCCTGCGATCGGCGATCCCGGCCGCGCGCAATATCTGCGCTGGATGGCGTACGTCTCGTCCTCGATCTACTCCCTGTTCTGGATCAAGGGCGACCCGATGCGCATCGCCGCCAGCAAGGAGGAGGCGCGGCGGGTGATCGACCGAGTGCACGACCGGATCGCCGATTGCTGGCGCAAGATGGACGAGCAGATCGCCCCCGGCCGCTACATCCTCGGCGACGCGCTCACCGTGCTCGATCTTTATGTCACCGTCGTCTCGCGCTTCGGCCCCTGGCGCACGCGCTTCTACCAGACCGCGCCGAAGATGGCCGACATCGTCCGCCGCGTGGATGCC
>DASYRS010000321.1:0-5918 GCA_036004205.1 Dongiaceae bacterium | reverse complement strand
ACCACGACCACAGGCTTGTGCCGTTGCCTCGCCTCCCGTATATCCGCGCTCGCCATGACCTTCGTATTGTCGCTCATTTGCGCTCCCGACGCGGCGGAGCTTACACCGGCTCTCGTCGAGCGGGTCAATCGCGGCTTGCAGGCCGCCGGCGCCCGGCCTGGGCCGGTTCGCTGGCTCGATCCCGAGCGCGCCGCCGAGATCGCGTTCCAAGGCGATGACGCGGCCGTGCTGGAAGAGCTGCGCCGGCGCCTGATCGACGTGCCGGTCGATGTGAACGTTCTGCGCGCGGATGGGCGGCGCAAGAAGCTGCTCCTCTCCGACATGGACGCGACCGCCATCATCGGCGAGACGCTGGACGAGCTCTCCAATTTCACGCCGCACAAGGCGGAGATCGACAATCTCACGCGCCAGTCGGTCAACGGTCTGATGAGCTTCGCCGAGACTCTGGTCGCGCGCATCGAATTGATGCGCGGCCTCACCGAAGACGCCCTCGCCAAGACCTGGGACAAGGTCGAACCGACGCCCGGCATGGCGGTCGCGATCGCCACCATGCGCGCCAACGGCGCCTACACCGCGCTGGTCTCCGGGGGGTTCACCTATTTCACCGGCCGCGTGCGCGACCTGATCGGCTTCGATTGCGATGTCGCCAACGAGCTCGAGCTGGCGGACGGGCGGCTCACCGGCCGCATTCCGCCGCCGATCGTCGATCCCGCCGGCAAGGTCGCCGCACTGCGCCGCCTCACCGCCGAGCGCAACCTCGCGCCGGGCGAGACGCTCGCGATCGGCGACGGTTCCAACGATATCCCCATGTTGCGGGAAGCCGGCCTCGGCATCGCCTTCTGCGGCAAGCCGAAGGTCAAGCAGGCGATCCCGATCTGGCTGGACCATGCCGGCCCGACCGGGCTGCTCTATCTGCAGGGCTACGCGCGGACGGAGTTCGTCGAGGGCCGTTAGTCCACCGCCGGCGGATCGACCGTCGACTTCAGCCGATCCAAGATGTTCGGCGCGAACTCCTTCACCTGATAGGCGTCCGCCTTGACCTCCCGACCGGTGAGGTCCCTGGTTCGCCGCGTACCCACCTGCGTGACGAAAGACGCGAGCTTGCCGCCGAGTGCGGCGCGAATAGCATCTGGAGTCAGCGCCTCGCCGCCCTTACTGGTGATGTGCTCGGCATAGCGGCGCGCCAAACCGAACTCCGTCAGTTCGACGACGAAATCCGCATACATAAGGCCGAGCAAGCGCCGCTCGGTATCCGACAACGCCTGCGTCTCGGTATATTGGTCGCGGCGGATGACATCGGACATGACCGCCGCTCGCACGCGGTCGAGGACGCCACCCTTCACCAGCGGCCAGGCGCTTGCGGCTATTCCGGCGAAAAGCCCGGACAATTCATCCTTGAGGAGCGCCGGCACGACGCGATCGAGCCGGCGCTCGGCCGCGCGCATAAGCTTGTCGATCACGGTCTTGTCGAGGCGTTGCCATTGCGGCTCCGGTGCCTCGACCGCGGCGCTTCCGACCAGCGGAACAAGTTGGAAATAGCGCACGCCGTCCCGTCCGCCCGGCGTAGTGGTGGCGAAACGTGCGGCATTCGCATCGCCGGTCATGATCGGATTGTCCTCCGGCAGCGCGAAATGCTCCCGGAGGAAACGTTGGCAGTTGCGTCGACCGAGTTGATAATCGTGATCGCGCAGCGTCTCCGCAACGAAGCCGCCAAAGCCGCCGATGAGGCCGGTTGCGATGGCGTTGATGCCGGTCTGCAGGGAAGCGCCGGGCGCATTGCCCTGGGCATTCGCGGCCGGTCGCGACGGCGCGATCAGGTAGCGGCTGGCGACGCCCTCTCTCTGCGCCTCGGCCAACTCGACAAACTTGAATCGCGCCTGGTCGATCAGCGTTGCGACCAGCCGCTGCAGCGTCGCCACCATGGAATCGTCGTCCGGTCCGAGGTCGAAGTCGGGCGGCTCCGGAAACGGATCGATCATGATGACGGCGCGATCGGCTTTCGTTTCGTCGCGCTCATTGGACGTCGGCGGCGATGCCATGATCGACCAGCGGGCGTATTCGAACGGCTCGTTGTTGGCGATGCCGCCGTCGGCGCTCACATAGGAATAGCTGGTTGGCGGTGCGTTGTTCGGCCAGTCGGGAACGAAGTTCGGATAGGCCGGATCGGCATCCTGATATCCCGAGCCGATGGGCCAGACCAGGTTGGCCTTGTCGGCTCCTGTTTCACGAACGATACGGCTCGGCAGCCCGGCCGGAAATGCGCAGGTCGCCAGCGCGGCGACGCGGACCCGCTCCCATTGCGGGTCAAGTGCCGTCGCAGTGCCGAGCGAGCGCGCATCCAGCGGGATGCTGGCTTTTTCCCGCCCCGCCCATTTGCTGGAGAGTTCATGGCCGCCGAGGTTGGAGACAGCGGCGTGGATCCTGTCGGCATGCAGCACCATGCCGTGCTTCTGCTTCTGCGCGAAACTGATGCCGTAGGGCACGCCGCGCAGATTGCCGGTCATGAGGAACAGGTGCAGGGTCTTGGAGACATAGGGACGCGGCGGCGGATTGGTCGGCCGATTTCCGGTGACGGTCAGCGCCTTGGTTGCTATGCGCTCGAGCAACGCGCCATTGAGCAACGACTTGACCCGCTTCTGCTTGCGCAAGGCGCGCGTCGCATAGTCAGCCGGCGCCGGATTTTGTTCGGTGAGGTCCTCATCCGAGGTCAGGCTGACCTCGCCGTCGCGTTCGGCAAAGAGTTTCGTTTGGGTGACCCAGGCATCGTAGAGGCGCGGCAGATATGCCTTGGTCCGGCCCTGCGAATCCTTGATCGGTTGGTCGCTATGCGCGAGCGCCGCCGCGAGCAGCGGCGCGCAGATGCCGCCGGCTGAGGTTCCCGAGACCGCCGAAATCGCCACCCTGTGCGCAGGAACCGGCTCGCCGCGCTTCCTTGCCGCTTCCCATTCCTCCAGCGCCTCGATCAGGAAATCGAGCACGCCCGCGGTATAGGCGCCGGCCGAAATTGCGCCTGCCAGCGCCAGACCGACAACGAATGTCCGATCATTTCCATCTTCCGGCATGCGATCCCCCAATCAATATGAGAAATCAGGCGCGTACCAGCAACTTTTGCATGTGAGCACGAGATTGGCAAGAACGTAGGCTCTATCCGCAAACGAAGAAGGCCGGATCGCAAGACCCGGCCTTCGGTCTCGATGGATTTCGCCGTCGACCTACTTGGTGATCTTCAGCGCGATCCACTGGAATTCGCCGCCACGATTGACCAGCAGCGTGACGACCCGGTAGCCGTTGTCCTGCGCGGCCTTTACGCGCTGGCTGACATCCTCGGGCGAGGTCACGGCCTTCTGGTCGACTTCCGCGATCACGTCGCCGGCGCGCATGTCCTTCTCGGCGGCCGGTCCGGTCTGCGCCACCTCGACCACCACGACGCCGTCGGCATCGGCGGGAATCTGGAACTTCTTGCGCAATTCGTCGGTGATGGCGGACAGCTTCAGGCCCAGGAGGTCGATGGTGGCCGCGGCGCTCGGTGCCGGCTCGACGCTGGCCAGGGTCTTCTGCTCCGCTTCCTCGGTCAGTTCGCCGACCGCGACCTTCAGCGTCACCTCCTGGCCCTTGCGCCACAGCACCACGTCCGCGACCTTGCCGGTCTCGGTCTCCGCCACGATGCGCGGCAGGCCGCGCATCTGCGTGATCTCCTTGCCGTCGAATTTCAGCACCACGTCGCCCTGCTGGATGCCGGCCTTGTCGGCCGGGCCGCCCTTGGTCACGCTGGCCACCAGCGCGCCCTTTGGGTCCTTGAGGCGCAGCCCTTCCGCCAACTCGGGGCTGACGGTCTGGATGCGCACGCCGAGCCAGCCGCGCCTGGCCTTACCGAACTGCTTGATCTGCGCGATGATCGGCTTGGCGAGGTTCGAGGGGATCGCGAAGCCGATGCCGACCGAGCCGCCCGAGGGCGAGAAGATCGCGGTGTTGATGCCGACCACCTGGCCGTCCATGTTGAACATCGGACCGCCGGAATTGCCGCGGTTGATCGAGGCATCGGTCTGGATGTAGTCGTCGTAGGGGCCTGAATTGATGTCGCGCTGGCGGGCGGAGACGATGCCCGCGGTCACCGTGCCGCCGAGGCCGAACGGGTTGCCGATCGCCATCACCCAGTCGCCGATCCGCAGCACTTCGGAATCGCCCCAATTGACCGACGGCAGCGGATGCTTGGCTTCGACCTTCAGCAGCGCCAGGTCGGTCTTCTCGTCGCGCCCGACGATGGTCGCCTTCAGCTCCTCGTTGTCGTGGGTCAGCACCATGATCTCTTCGGCGTCTTCGATCACGTGGTTGTTGGTAACGATGTAGCCGGCCGGATCGATGATGAACCCGGAGCCGAGCGAGGTGCCGCCGCGCGGCTTCTGGTCGGGCTCGCCCTCGCGCTTGTCGAGGAAGTCCCGGAACATCTCGTCCAGATCCTGGCTCTGCTGGTTCTGCGGCACCTTCTGGGTGCTGGAGACGTTGACCACCGCCGGCAGCACCTGGTCCACCAGGTCGGCAAAGCTCTCCGGCGCCGAGCGCGCGAAGGCTTGCTGCGCCCACAGCAGCGCCAGCACGGTCAGCGCCGCGCCGATCGCGAGCCTCAACCACAGGCGTGCAGTCGCATTTGTGTCCTCAGCCACCGCCCGCGCCACGGCGCGGCTCCGGTTACGGTGGGCCCTGATGGTCTCAGTGTTCAAAGTTTCCTCCGCGCATGTCGGTCGGACGTTGCGCCGGACCAGAAGTCCGGCGCCATATCGTCCGATCATAGTCCTCAAATCATGGCCAATCGACCGATCTTTCGGATCACAAACCCGTCATCCGGTACTATTGCTGCGGCTGCAGCGGGAGCTGTCCCCCGGCGCCCTGGTTCTGCTCGAAAAACCGGAAGAAGTCGCCCTTCGGCTGGCCGACGAAGGTCGTATTGCTGCCGCCAAGGCCGGTCTGCAGCGCCTTCATCGAGCGATAGAAGTCGAAGAACTTCGGATCCTTGCCGAACGCCTCGTTGTAGATCCGCGTCGCTTCGCCTTCGCCCTGTCCGCGCAGGACCTCCGCCTGGCGGCGCGCCTCGGCGATCAGGATGACGACCTGCTTGTCCGCCTCGGCCCGCTTTTCCCGCGCCTCGCGCTGGCCTTGGGCGCGGAAATTCGCGGCCTCCTGCGCGCGCTGGGTGCGCATCCGGTTATAGATCGCTTCGCTGTTCTCGCCCGGCAAATCGACGCGCTTGAACCGGACATCCACCACGTCGATGCCGAACTGCTTGCCCTGCGGCTTCAGCCGCTCGGTGACGCTCACCATCTGCGCCGCGCGTTTCGCCGTCAGCACGTCCTGCATCGGAACCGAGCCGATTTCGTCGCGCAGCACCTGGTTGAGGACGGCGACGATGCGTCGCTCGGCACCCTCTTCCGTGCGGGCGACCCGATAGAAGGTCTCCGGCTCCAGGATGCGATAGCGCACGTAGGCGGAGATGACGATGCGCTTCTGGTCCTCGGTGGTGACCGTGAAGGACGGCGCATCGATATTGATGATACGGCGGTCGATATAGAAGACGTGGTCGATGAAGGGCACGCGCCAATGCAAGCCCGGCTCGTTGATGACGGTGTCGATCAGCTTGCCGAAGCGGACAACGACCGCGTTGTACGGCTGCTGGACGAAAAAAGTGGCGGCGTAGAGCAGAACGATCGCCGCGACGGCGATGGCGCCAATGCCGATTGTGCGGTTCATCAGTTAGCCCCCGTGGTCGCGTTGGTCGTGGCGGTGGGCCCACCGGCGGGGGCCTCTGCGCCCGGCGGCGCGGATTGCGAGGGCGGCTTCTGCTGTTTCAGCAGCTGATCCAGCGGCAGGTAGGGAACCGCGCCGCCGGGGCCGGTATCGATGAGCACCTTGTTCATTTTCTCCAT
>DASYRS010000320.1:0-4345 GCA_036004205.1 Dongiaceae bacterium | reverse complement strand
AACCTGGAGACGCCGATCGCGGAAATGGGCCTCGCCATCGAAGCCGAGACCCGGACCGGCGACACGCCGCAGAACCGGCGCCAGCGGCAGCGCAAGCATCCGCCGCACGTCCTGCTGACCACGCCGGAGAGCCTGGCCTTGCTGCTCTCCTACACCGAGGCGCCCGACTATTTCGCCAGCGTCAAGACCGTCATCATCGACGAGCTGCATGCGATCGCCGATACCAAGCGCGGGCAGTTGCTGACATTGGGTTTGGCGCGGGTCGCGCGCTTGGCGCCGGAATGCCGGTTCCTCGGACTCAGCGCTACGGTCGCGGCGCCGGAGCGGGTGGCGCAGCATCTCAATTACGGCGCCCGCCCGCTCGACATCATCCGCGGACGCGACGGCGCGCGGCCGGAGATGGGGATCCTGATCCCCGAGGCGCGCGTGCCGTGGAGCGGCCGCATGGCGCTGCATTCCGTGCCAACGCTCTATGAGGAGATCAAGAAGCACAAAACTACTTTGGTCTTCGTCAATACCCGCGCCCAGGCGGAGCTGGTGTTCCATGGCTTGTGGAAGATGAACGACGACAACCTCGCGATCGGGCTGCATCACGGTTCGTTGGCGGTGGAGCAGCGGCGCAAGATCGAGGCGGCAATGGCGCGCGGCGCCCTGCGCGCGGTGGTCGCGACGTCGTCGCTCGATCTCGGCATCGATTGGGGCGACATCGATCTCGTCATCCAGGTGGGCGCGCCCAAGGGCGCGAGCCGCCTGCTGCAGCGCATCGGCCGCGCCAATCACCGGCTGGACGAGCCGAGCCGCGCTCTGCTGGTGCCGGCCAACCGCTTCGAGGTGCTGGAATGCAAGGCGGCGATCGAGGCCGCACTCGAAAAGGATCTCGATGAATATCCACCGCGGCCCTACTGCCTCGACGTGCTGGCGCAGCACATCTTGTGCCTGGCTTGCGCGGGCTCGATCGATCCGGACGCGGTCTATCTGGAAGTCACCACCGCCGCGCCCTATGCGTCGCTGCCGCGCGAGGAGTTCGACCGGGTGTTCGCCTTCGTGCGCGACGGCGGCTATGCACTGAAGGCCTACGACCGCTGGAAGCGCCTGCGCAGGATGCCGGATGGCGGCTGGCGCGCCGCCAACATGACGGTGGTGCGGCAATACCGCATGAATGTCGGCACGATCGTGGAGGCGCCGATGTTGAAGGTGCGCCTGGGGCGCGGCGGCGCCTTCGGCCAGACCCTGGGCGAGGTGGAGGAATGGTTCGTGCAAGGCCTGCTGCCGGGCGACACTTTCCAGTTCGCCGGCCGCCTGTTGCGGTTCGAAGGCATTCGCGAAATGTCCGTCATCTGCTCGCCGGCGAAAAGCGGCGAGCCGAAAGTGCCGGTCTATGGCGGCGGGCGCCTGCCTTTGACGACGGGCCTGGCCGAGCGCGTGCGCGCGATCCTGGAGGACCGCAGCCAGCAAAGGGATTTGCCGGACGACGTGCAGGAATGGCTGCGGCTGCAGCGCTGGCGCTCGGTCGTGCCGACGCGCTCGCGGCTGCTGATCGAGAGTTTTCCGCGCGGCAACAAGGAATTCCTCGTCGCCTATTGCTTCGAAGGGCGGATCGCGCACCAGACTCTCGGCATGCTGCTGACCCGGCGCATGGAGCGGGCGGGACTGAAGCCGCTCGGCTTCGTCGCGACCGACTACGTGCTCGCCACCTGGGCCCTCTACGCGCCGACCCAGGACCAGGTGGAGCGCCTGTTCGGCGAGGACATGCTGGGCGACGATCTCGAGGAATGGCTGGACGATTCCTCCATGCTGCGCCGCTCGTTCCGCAATGTCGCGGTGGTGGCGGGCTTGATCGAGCGCCGCCATCCGGGCGAGGAGAAGAGCCGGAAGCAGATCACCTTCAACGCCGACCTCATCTATGACGTCTTGCGCAAACACGAGCCGGACCACATTCTGCTGCGCGCGACGCGCCAGGACGCGGCGTGGAACCTGGCGGACGTGCAGCGATTGGGAGATTTCTTGAAACGCATCCGGGGAAGGATTGACCTGCGCCGGCTCGATCGCGTGACGCCGCTGGCGGTGCCCGTCCTGATCACCCTCGGCGCCACCGAGGTCGGCAACGAAGCGATGGATGTGCTGCTGGAAGAGGCGGCCGCCGACCTGATCGAGGAAGCGACCAGCGGCGAGCCGGGGCAGGAGGCGATGCTGTGACGCTGTCCGCCTGCGCACCCACGTACACTCCCTCGTCATGGCAAGGCCTGGCCTTGCCATCCACGAGTTTCGTTGGGCAGGATCGCGCCTTTCCAAGCAGACTCGTGGATCCCAAGGCCAAGCCTTGGGATGACGGAGTATTAGGTGCATTACGGACACCATGAAACACATCCTCCCGCTCTCCTGGCACGGCCTCGCGCTGCAGCTCGACCTCGATGGCGCGCTGTTTTGGCCGGAGGAGCGGCTGCTGGTGGCGGCGGACTTGCATCTGGAGAAGGGAAGCTCCTACGCGAGCAGCGCGGGGCGCCTGCTGCCGCCCTATGACAGCGCGCAGACGGTGGCGCGGCTGGAGCGGCTGACCGAATCATACCGGCCGCAGCGCGTCATCGCGCTCGGCGATTCGTTCCACGACCGCCGCAGCGCGACGCGGCTGGACGGCGAGGTCGCCGCGCGGATTCGCACGCTGACCGACCGCGTCGACTGGATCTGGATCCACGGCAACCATGACCCGAAGCCGCCGCAGCAATTGGGCGGCCGCGGCGCGGTGGAGATCGCGATCGGCCCGCTCATCTTCCGCCATGACGCGCATGAGGGCCGGAACGGCGAGGGCGGCGAGGTGATCGGGCACTATCACCCCGTGGCCTCGGTCTCGACCCGCGGGCGGTCGTTCCGCCGGCGCTGCTTCGCGATCGGGCGCCATCGCCTGCTGCTGCCGGCTTTCGGTGCCTATGTCGGCGGGCTCAATGTGCGCGAGATTGCGATCCAGCGCCTGCTGGACGCCAAGGCGCAGGTCGCATTGCTGGGGCGCGACCGGCTGCATCTGTTCCCGATCGCGGCGACGTTTCCCGATGCGTCTTTGCCGCTTTAGAAGCGGTTTACTGGAATCTTGAGATAGGAGATTCCGTTGAGCTCCGGCGGCGGCATTGCGCCGGCCCGGATGTTCACCTGCACGGCCGGCAGCAGCAGGGCCGGCATGTCCAACGTCTTGTCGCGGGCCTCGCGCATCGCCACGAACGCATCCTCGGTCTTGCCGGCCAGATGCACGTTCTTCGCGCGCTGCTCGGCCACGGCCTCGCAAGGCCTGGGCTCGCGCCCGTCCGGTGGATAATCGTGGCATTGATAAAGGCGCGTTTCCGGCGGAAGGCCGAGGATGCGCTGGATCGAGCGATAGAGCGCGCGGGCATCGCCGCCCGGAAAGTCGCAGCGCGCCGTGCCGTAGTCCGGCGCGAACATGGTGTCGCCGATGAACGCCGCATCGTCGACGACATAGGTGACGCAGGCCGGCGTATGGCCGGGCGTCGCCATCACGCGCGCGGTGAGTCCGCCGATCTTGAATTCCTCCTCGTCGGCGAACAATTGGTCGAACTGCCGCCCATCGGGGGAGAAATCGGCGCCGAGATTGTAGATCTGGCGAAAGGTCTCCTGCACCGTCGGAATATTCGCGCCGATCGCGAGCTTGCCACCAAGCTGTGCCTTGAGGTACGGCGCCGCGGTCAGGTGATCGGCGTGGGCGTGGGTCTCCAGCACCCACTCGGCGCGCCAGCCCTTCCGCTTCACCGCTGCGATCAACTCGTCCGCGCCTCCGGCGCTGGTGCGGCCGGACTTGATATCGAAATCCAGGACCGAATCGATGATGGCGCAAACGCCGGCCTGCTCGTCGGCGACGACGTGGCTGTAGCTCTTGGTGGCAGCGTCGAAGAAACTCAAGACTGTCGGCGCGGTCATGAACTCGGCCCCCTCGGTGAATGCCCGTTCGGCCCTCTGTCGTACCGGATGGCAATCCGCGGCGCCAGCGATTTCCGTACGGCCAATCGAATCTCCAGCGCTTCTACAAGATCTCTGCATGCGCTCCGGACGGGCCTAGGCCAGCTTGACCATATATAATAATATCACTATATAAGCAAGTATGAATACAAAAACAGCCCTTACGGACTTGAGCGCCAACGCGGCCGAGGCGGCCGGCTTCCTGCGCCTGATGGCGAACGAGAACCGCCTGGCGATCCTGTGCGCGCTGGGCGAGGGCGCGCGCTCGGTGGGCGATCTGGCCGACCTCACCGGCGCATCGCAGCCCAACGTCTCGCAGCATCTGGCGAAGCTGAAGTCGCTGCAGCTCGTGGCAGCGCGGCGCGAAGGGACCACAATCCTTTAT
>DASYRS010000319.1:0-3347 GCA_036004205.1 Dongiaceae bacterium | reverse complement strand
GCACGGCCCAAGTTCTGGGAGGAAACGCCCATAAGGGCGATGCGACAACGGAATGTCAGGGGAGATATCCAGTTGTCGCGATGCAAAATATGATGCTGCGCTTGCGAAATGTCAAGATTGATTGGGGTTTCCGCGTGAAACGATTTTTCCAATATTAATCAATTTATTAGAGGGCGATAAATTGTGACGTTTTGGTTTTTGCACCGCACAGTGGCGATCCTGCAACGAGGCGACTCCTCAGGTTTCGTTAACCAAATCAGTACCAATGTTGACCAGAATTTGTGCTCTATCTGCGCCCGTCCCCAGGGCCGGGGAGCCTCAGGGGTGGTACCGCATCCTATGATCGGTCGGAGACGCCAGTTGGTGTGCCAGTGACGATGCAACCGCCGCATGCAGCGCCGCCGGCTTATTCAGCCGACCGCAGGGGACCCGTCCTGCGGCCGGCGCGCGCTACCATCTTCCCGATCGTCGGCCTGATTCTCGCCATGGCCGCGACCATCGGCACGATGCTCTGGTTCAGCGCGCGCGAAGTCGACCGGCAATATGCCGAGGATGCGTCCGCCCGCACCAAGCTGGTGCTGGACAATCTGCGCACCGCGGCCTCGACCGTTACGCTCGATTATTCCTGGTGGGACGAAGCGTTCGAAAACGTCCACGTCCAGTACAGCGCCGAATGGGCCGATTCCACCTTTGCCCAGAGCACCGTTCTCGGCCCGGACAAGGCGGTCGACGGCGTGCTGCTCCTCGGCCCTGACAACCAGATTCTGTTCGCCAAGTGGCAGGGCGAGCTGCTCGACCCCGCCGGCCTGGCTTTCAAAGGCGGGCTCACCGAACTTGCCGCCGCCGCGCGCGCCGCCGCCGGCGATCCGTCAGCCGGTCCGACGCCGCAGGCCGGCTATGTCTCCTACAACGGCCAATTGGCGATCGCCGGCGCGTCCGGCCTCACGCCCTATGAGAAGCCCGAACTGCTCGGAGTGCGTCCCGGCATCTCGGTCCTGGTGATGCTGCGGTCGCTGACGCCGGAATATCTGCGGCACGTCGGCGCGGTCTATGGCATCGCCGAGCCGCGCATCGTTGCGCCGCAGCAGCCGGTTCCGTCGGCCGAAAGCGCGGCGGCATCGCTCACCGAAGCCGCCAATGCGCGCTCGCAGGACATCCCGCTTGCCGGCAGCGACGGGACGGGGCTTGGCGATCTCACCTGGGCGCCCGCGGCGCCCGGCCGCGCGCTGATGGCGACCTTGGCGCCAGGCGCGTTGCTGGCCTTCATCATCCTCGGCGCGATCGGCCTGTTCGTGCTCTGGCAGATTGTTGCCATCCGCCGCGTGACCCGCGAGCAGGTCAAGGTGATCGAGGCGCGTAACGATGCGCTGCGCCAGTCCGCGCAGATGCTGGGCGCCACCATACAGTCGATCGAGGACGGCATCGCGGTGTTCGACCGCGACCGCAGGCTGCAGCACTGGAACCGCGCTTATATGCACATGTGGCAGTTCCCGGACGGCTTCCTGCGCTCCGGCGTGCGCATGGACGAGATGCTGGACGAGCTCAGCAGGACCGGCCGCGCGCAGCATCTGGACACCGACGATCAAGGCAAGCCCGCGACCGATCCGCGTGCGTTCGAGCCTTCCGGCCGCTGGCTCTACCGCCGCACCGACGGCCGGCTGCTGTCGGTGCGCCGCCTCCCGATCGGCGATGAAGGCTACATGGCGATCTGCAGCGACCTGACCGCGCAGAAGCAGCACGAGGACGAGCTCGTGAAGGCCTGGGAGCAGGCCGTCATCGCCAACCGCTCGAAGTCGGAGTTCCTCGCCAACGTCAGCCACGAGCTGCGCACGCCCTTGAACGCCATCATCGGATTCTCCGAGGTGGTGGAGCGCGAATTGTTCGGTCCGCTCGGCAACGAGCGCTACGTCTCCTACGTCCGCGACATCCGCAACAGCGGCGAACACCTCCTCAGCCTCATCAACGACATTCTCGATCTGTCGAAGATCGAGGCCGGGCGCTTCCAGCTCCGCATGGAGGAGGTCGATTGCAACGAGATCGCGCACAGCGTCGCGCGGCTGATCCGCCCGCGCACGGTGGAGCACGGCCTCACCATGAAGATCGACCTGCCGGAGCGTCCCGTGGTGCTGAACGCCGACAAGCGGGCGGTGAAGCAGGTGCTGATCAACCTGCTGTCGAACGCCGTCAAGTTCACGCCGGAGAACGGCACCGTAACGCTCGCCAGCAAGCCGTGGCACGACGGCGTGGAATTCGTGGTCAGCGATACCGGCATCGGCATCGACGAGAAGGACATGCATGTCGCGCTCGCGCCGTTCGGCCAGATCGACAGCCAGTTCACCCGTAAATACGAAGGCACCGGCCTCGGCCTGCCGATCGTGAAGGGCATCGTGGAGCTGCATGGCGGCACGATCGAGATCAAGAGCGAGCCGACCCAAGGCACCAGCGTGGTCGTGCGCTTCCCCAACCGCCCGCCCGAGCCGCCGATGGCCGAGATCCTCGCCATGCCGCGCAAGCAGGTCGCGGCGGCGGGTCACTAAAGCTAATCCGCGGCAACGACCTTCGGCTGCGCGTTGATCATGCGCACGAAGCGCATGGCGCACAGCATTGCGAATAGCGGCGCGAGGGCGCCGATCGACAGCACCCACTGTGTGGCGTGCGCAACATCCTGATAGGCGAGGGCGTCGGTCAGCCCCGCCTTGTTCGCGATCACGCCGGCTCCCGCCGATCCGAACGCGATCCCCAAGGACCGGATGGTCGGAATGGCGCCCGCGGTGGTCGTCTGTTCGCCCGCCGGCGCATGGCGCATCGAGGCCTCGACCAGGTGCAGGTTGGAACTGCCGAGGCCGGCTCCCACCACGACGTTGAGCGCGACGATGGCCGCGAACGGCAGGTCGGTGATGGCGAGCGCCATGCCGCTGAGTCCGATCAGGCACAATCCCTGGCCGATGACGATGCTGCGCATCGCCGCCTGGCCGTGGATATGCGAGGTCATCATCGACGCGATGGTCCAGGAGAGCGCGAGGCCAGTGATGGCGTAACCCGCCGCCTCGTCAGAGGCGCCGTGCAGGATCTGCAGGCTGAGCGGCAGATAGGCACCGATCACCGAATGCGTCACCGACGACAGCGCCATCACCCAGTTCGCCGTTCCGATCGGCCGCGCCAGCGACAGCGGATGGCTCGGGAACATGCGGTTCTCGCTGTGCTGGTCGAGCCGGATGGTGAGCGCGACCGCGATCGCCGCGGCGACCAGCAGGCCGACCTGCGCCCACAAATGCGCCACCTGGCTCGCCATAGCCACCGCGGCCACCCCGGCGGTCAGCAGGCCGAGCTGCAGATAGGGAAAGCGG
>DASYRS010000318.1:0-33645 GCA_036004205.1 Dongiaceae bacterium | reverse complement strand
GGCTTCTCGTAGTTCCGGCGCATCTTCATTTCGCGGAAAATACCCTCGCGCTGCATCTTCTTCTTCAGCGCGCGCAGGGCCTGGTCGACATTGTTGTCACGGACGAGGACTTGCACGGTTGACTCAGCTCCTATCTCTGTCGTCGGCCGATCCATCCACCGGCCGGGTTGAAACCGCAAAAAAACATCGGGCGACGATCAGCCGCCCGTTGATTGGCGCGGTGTGTAGCACAGGCTCGTCATGTTGTGAAGGCCTCACGGGGCTTTCGGTGGAGCTGATTCTGCCCCATATTTCAAAGGGAAAGGGAGAAATCGCGAGATGGCGATCCTGAAAATCGCGCGCATGGGGCACCCGGTCCTGAAGGCTCGAGCCGAGCCGGTCGCGGACCCGAAATCCCAAGAGATTCAACAGCTTGTGCGCGACATGGCGGAGACCTTGGAGGACGTGGGCGGGATTGGCCTCGCCGCCCCCCAGGTCCATGCCTCGAAACGAGTCGTGATCTTCTGTGTCCCGGGCGACCGGCGGGCGGCTTCCGGCGAGCCGGCGGAGGACATCCCCCTCACCGTTCTCATCAACCCCGAGATCGAGCCCCTGTCGGAGGAGAAGGTGGCGGGGGTGGAGGCGTGCCTTTCGGTCCCTGGCCTCGCCGGACCGGTGCCGCGCTGGACCCATATCCGCTACCGCGCGCTTGACCTGCATGGCCGCATGTTCGAGCGGGAGGCCCGGGGCTATCATGCGCGCGTGGTGCAGCATGAATGCGACCACCTGGATGGCATTCTCTATCCGATGCGCATGACCGATATGTCGGCGCTGGCGTTTGTAGAAGAGCTGCGCCGGTTCGGCGACGGGCAGCACGTGGAAGAGGATTAGGGCGATGACCTATGACCGCGAGGCTGATCGTGTGGCGCTGTTGGAAGCGACGCTCTCGCACGCCGCCTTCGATGGCTGGTCGCAGAAGGCGTTCGATGCCGGCGCGAACGATGCCGGCATTCCGGCGGACCGCGCGCTCAACGCCTTTCCGGGCGGCATGGCTGAATTGCTCGCGTTCTACCACGAAGCCGAGGACCGCCAGATGCTGGAGGCGATGGCGCGCGCCAACGTCGCGGAGATGCGGGTGCGCGACCGCATCGCCTTCGCGGTCAAGACGCGGCTGCAACGCAACATGCGGCATCGCGAGGCGATCAAATCGGCCTGCAGCTTCCTTGCCATGCCGCATAATGCGGCGCTGGCGCTGCGCCTGCTCTATCGCACAGTGGATGCGATGTGGTACGGCGCGGGCGACACCGCGACCGATTTCAATTTCTATACCAAGCGCGCGCTGTTAGCCGGCGTCTACTCGACCACCGTGCTCTATTGGCTCAACGACAAATCTGTGGACTCGGCCGACAGCTGGACTTTTCTTGACCGCCGGATCGACGAGGTGATGCAGGTGCCGAAGTTGCTGGGCAAGGTCAGCGCCGTCACCAGCCGCTTCCCCAATCCGTTCCGCGTTGCGCAGCGGATGCGGCCGCGCGGCTTCCGCGCCAGGGCGGCGCGCGGATGAACGAGGATACGCCGATGGCGCGCGAGAAGCCGAAGCGCAAGCGCAGGGACGGGCTGGCCGGCTTCGATCCCACGCTGACCGGCCTGTCGCGCGGGGCACCGGTCATGGTCTATGACGGGGCCTGCAATCTCTGCCATGGCTGGGTGAAGTTCGCGCTGAAGCACGACGCCAAGGAGCGGCTGAAGTTCCTGGCGGCGCAATCGCCGCTGGGCCAGGAATTCCTGAAGCGCAACCGCCTGCCGGCGCAGAGCTTCGACAGCTTCTATCTGGTCGAGAACGCGGTCATCCTGCACAAGTCCACCGGCTTCCTCAGCATGGTGCAGTATCTGCGCTGGCCCTGGCCGTGGCTGGCGGTCTTCTCGGTCCTGCCGGCACAACCGCTCGACCAGCTCTACGATTGGATCGCGCAGAATCGCTATCGCTGGTTCGGCCGGCGCGAACTCTGTCTGATCGCGGACCAGGCACGGGCCGAACGGTTTCTCTAAGCCGGCTCCATCAGATCGTACGGATGCTTCCAGCCGGGCAGGGCGCTGATGTCGCCGAGCCAGCGCTGGACGTGCGGCCAGCGCGTGAGGTCGAGTCCCGCCTGATCCGCCCAGAACAGGTAGCCGCAGCACGCGACGTCCGCCACGGTCGGGATATCGCCCAGCAGGAACTTACGCTCCGCGAATTCGCTGTTCAGGCGGTCGAGGTCGGCGAGCGCGCGGGCGCGCAGCCAATCCAGCACCTCCGGCTTGGTCTCCGGCACGAAGCGCAGGGCATAACGCAGATTGGGGACTGAAATACCGATCCGGTTCGCTTCCCAGAACAGCCACTCGCGCACCTGGTCATGGTCGACCGCATCGCGGCCGTAGAACTTGGCCGTGCGCTGCGCCAGGTGCAGCAGGATCGCATCGGATTGCACGTAAGCCTGGGCGCGATCCACCAGCACCGGCACCTCGCCGAACTTGCTCACGGCACGGAACTCCGCCGGGCGCTGGTCGCGCGCCGCCGAGAGGTCGACCGGCCGGTATTCGTGCGGGGTCTGGGTCAAGGCCAGCATCAGCCTGACCTTGTATGAATGGCCGGATTCGCGGTTGCCGTAGAGGATGAGGTCCAAAGATCACCTGAAGGAATGAGGTCGCCGCATCCTAGCGCCTTTCCCCGCTCTAGCGCATCCGTTCCGCGACCAGTTCCTGCAGCCGCCACAGGAAACGGTCGTGGATGCCGAGTTCCTCGCATCGCAGCACTGTTTCCAGCAGGTATTCCGCGCTGGTGCCGCCCTCTCCGCAGGCCTGCGCGATGTGGTCGGCGACGATCTCGTCCGTGATGCGGCCCGCATAGCGTTCGCTGTCCCGATTGGCGACGAACACCAGGCCGCGGACCAGCCCCTGCATCGTGGTGAGCTTGACCCAGCGCGGGACATAGCCGTTGCCGGTCATCTCCCGTTTCCAGACCGCCGTCACCTTGTCGCGCACGCCGGGCGCCGCGATGCGGTAGGCGACGCCCCGGCATGCCCCGCCACGGTCGAGCGCCAGCATCAGCCCCGGATGGTGACGCGAGCCGCGATAGCGCCAGAGCCAGAGGCAGAAACGCCGGTGCCAGCCGTTGAGCAGCGCAGGGCGGCTCTCGACGAAATCCAGTTCGGGCTTCCACATCAGCGAGCCATAGCCGAATACCCAAAGATCGCCTTCATCATGCTCGAGCAGGATGCGATCGAGCGCCGCGGCAAGCTCTTCCGGGGTCTTCAGCTTGTGAGCGCCGGGGTCGTCTTTTACGAGCTGCGGAAAGCGCGCCGCGATCATGGCTCGCGTCAGGGCCGGCTCGCGCGCTTTCTTCATTGCTTGACGCGCCGGGAGGGATGCGGCTCGAGCAGACGCTTGCGCATCTCCACCTCGCGCAGCGCGAACGACGTCTCCATCGAGCTGATGTTGCCGACCGAGCGCAGGACGGTCTTGACGAATTCGTCATAGGCGTCGAGGTCGTCCACCAGCACGCGCAGGAAATAATCGCGCTGGCCGGTCATCAGGAAGCATTCCTGCACCTGTGGTGCCTGGGCGATTACGCGCTCGAACAGCTCGATCGCTTCGTCGCTGTGGATCGCGAGCTTGATCTCGACGAACGCCATCATCTTGCGCCCGAGCTTGCGTGCGTCCACCTGCGCGGTGTAGCCGGTGATGTAGCCCTCCTCCTCCAGCCGGCGCCATCGCCGGAGGCACGGCGACTGGGAGAGGCCGACATGCTCCGACAACTCTGCTAGAGTGAGGCGGCAATTTCCCTGCAACGCCGCAAGGATCTTGAGGTCCAGGGCGTCCAGATCCGGATTGGCAGTATTTTGCGTCACGGCACGTATTTTTGGTGGATTTTGCCAGGAATGTCAATTCTAGGGTGGAATTAGGCGCATCTTTGCGCAAGCCGCAGCGTAACGTGGTTAACCTCGATCGACCCCATCGAGTCTCGGGAGACCGCCATGAAACAGCAGTCCTATCACAAGCGCTTCGTGGGCACGCACAAGCTGAGCCCCGACACCTTGATGATGAGCTACGGCTACGATCCGAAGCTCTCCGAGGGCGCGGTCAAGCCGCCGCTGTTCATGAGTTCCACCTTCGCCTTCCGCTCGGCGGAGGAAGGCGCGCACTTCTTCGACGTGACGGCGGGGCGCGTGAAGCTCAACGCCGAAGAAACTTCCGGGCTGGTCTATTCGCGCTTCAACAATCCGAACCTCGAAGTGCTCGAGGACCGCATCTCGATCCTCGAGGAAGCGGACGATGCCTGCGTCTTTTCCAGCGGCATGTCGGCGATCACCACCGCGGCCATGGCGTTCCTGCGCCCCGGCATGTCGATGGTGATGAGCAAGCCGATCTATGGCGGCACCTCCTCGCTGTTCTCCACCTTCTTTCCGGATTTCGGCATCACGGTCGTCCCGATGACGGACGGCATGAGCGTCGATGGCATCACGGCCGCGATGAACGAAGCGGCGCGCCATGGCCAGCTCGGCATGGTGCTGGTCGAAACCCCAGCCAATCCGACCAACACGCTGATCGATATCAGCCTGGTGGGAGGGCAATGCCTGCAGCATGGGCTGCGCACGGGGCACAAGCCGGTGCTGATGGTCGACAACACCTTCCTCGGCCCGATCTACCAGAAGCCGATCCTGCATGGCGCCGATCTGGTGGCCTATTCGGTGACCAAGTATCTGGCGGGCCACAGCGACCTGGTGGCGGGCGCGGTCGCGGGACGCAGCGATCTCATGTTCATCGTGCGCAAGCTGCGCGGGCTCCTCGGCACGCAACTCGATCCCCACAGCGCCTGGCTGATCAGCCGGTCGCTGGAAACCTTGAGCCTGCGCATGCAGCGCGCCAACGAAAGCGCGCGCATCATCGCCGAACGGCTGCGCGAGCATCCGATGGTCGAGAGTGTCAACTATCTCGGCTTCATCAAGCCGGGCACGCGCGAGGCGGAGATCATGGCCAAGCAATGCACCAGCGCGGGCTCGACCTTCGCCTTCAACGTCAAGGGCGGGCGCGAGGTCGCGTTCCGGATCCTCAATAAGATCCAGCTCATCAAGCTGGCGGTCAGCCTGGGCGGGACCGAATCGCTGATCTGTCATCCGGCTTCCACCACCCATTCCGGCATCAAGGCAGAAGAACGCAAGGCGCTCGGCATCACCGAAGGCACCATCCGCCTTTCGATCGGCGTCGAGGACCCAGGTGACCTGCTCGCCGACATCGAAGAGGCGATGAAGGCGGCCTAGACGCAAACGGGGGCGGGGAACATCTCCATGACACAGGCGGCGAACGCGCCGGCGGCAATTGGCGCGCGGACCTTTCCGATCGATGTGCTGCGCGATTTCGAGCGCAAGGTGCTATGGCTGTCGACCCAGATCATCCACAACGCCAATCACGAGCGCGACAACGACGACGGGCTGAAGGTCGGCGGGCATCAGGCCTCCTCGGCGTCGCTGGTCAGCATCATGACCGCGCTCTATTTCGCGATCCTGCGCCCGCAGGACCGGGTGGCGGTGAAGCCGCACGCCTCGCCGGTGTTCCATGCTATCCAGTACCTGCTGGGTAACCAGAGCCTCGACAAGCTGAAGGAGTTCCGCGGCTTCGGCGGCGCGCAATCGTATCCGTCGCGCACCAAGGACGTCGACGACGTGGATTTCTCCACCGGCTCGGTCGGGCTCGGCGTCGCCATGACCTCGTTCGCCAGCCTGGTGCAAGACTACATCCGCGCCCATGGCTGGGGCCGGCACTGGCCCGAAGGGCGCATGGTCGCGCTGGTCGGCGATGCGGAGCTGGACGAGGGCAACATCTACGAAGCGCTGATCGAGGGCTGGAAGCACGATCTGCGCAACACCTGGTGGGTGATCGACTATAACCGGCAGAGCCTGGATGCGGTGATCTCTGCGCCGCTGACCGGCAAGTTGACCACCGTGTTCGAGAACATGGGCTGGCGCGTCGTCACCGTGAAATACGGCAAGCGGCTGCAGGCGTTGCGCGGCAAGCCGGCCGGGCAGGCGATCCTCGACTGGATCGATGCATGCGACAATGGCCTCTATTCGGCGCTGACGTTTCAGGGCGCCGCCGGATGGCGCGCGCAACTGGCGGAGGATGTGTCGGACAAGGATGCGCGCGCGCTGATCGGCTCGATGGATGACGAGACCTTGGCCGCCACCATGACCGATCTCGGCGGCCATTGCCTGGAGAGCCTGCTGGAGGCGTTCTCCGAAGCCAGCAGCACCGATCAGCCGGTCTGTTTCATCTGCTACACCATCAAGGGCCGCGGCCTGCCGCTGGCCGGGCACAAGGACAATCACGCCGGCCTGATGAGTCCCGAGCAGATGAAGGGCTTCAAGGCGGCGAACAACATCCTCGACGGACAGGAATGGTCCAAGAGCGCCGGGCTCAACCGCGTGGAGCACGAGTTCGAGGCGCTGCTGGCGGAGACGCCGTTCAATGCCAAGGGGCGCCGGCGCTTTGAGGCTGAGCGCGTCGACGTCGGCGCGCTCCCGCTGCCGCCGATCAAGGGCGCGATGTCGACGCAACAGGGCTTTGGCCAGATCCTGGCGGAGATCGCGCGGGCCGGCGGCAAGCTGGCGGAGCGCATCGTCACGACCTCGCCGGACGTCACCGTCTCCACCAATCTCGGCCCCTGGGTCAACCGGCGCGGCGTGTTCGCGATGCAGGCGCAGGAGGACGTGTTCCAGGCGCGCAAGCTGATGTCGGCACAGCGCTGGGGCAAGGGACCCGCCGGTCAGCATATCGAGCTCGGCATCGCGGAGAACAATTTGTTCCTGATGCTGGCGGCGATGGGTCTCAGCCACAGCGTTTTCGGCGAGCGGCTGCTGCCGATCGGCACGCTCTACGATCCCTTCATCGCGCGCGGGCTGGATGCGCTGAACTACGCCTGCTATCAGGACGCGCGCTTCATCCTGGTGGCGACGCCGTCCGGCATCACGCTGGCGCCGGAAGGCGGCGCGCATCAATCGATCGGCACGCCGCTGATCGGCATGGCGCAGGACGGCATCGCCAGCTTCGAGCCGTCTTATGTCGACGAGCTCGCGGTTATCCTGGAATGGGCGCTGGAATACATTCAGCGCGCGCCCAAGACCGACAAGGGCGACGCCTGGCTGCATGAGCGCGACGGCGGCTCGGTCTATCTGCGCCTGTCGACCCGCACCATCGACCAGGTGCTGCGCCCGATGTCGCCTGGCTTGCGCGACGGAATCATCCAGGGTGGCTATTGGATGCGCCCGCCGGCCGAAGGAGCCGGGCTTGCCATCGCCTTCACCGGCGCGGTGGCGCCGGAAGCGGCGACGGCGATGGGCGAACTGCTGCGATACTATCCCGGCGCGGGGCTGCTGGCGGTCACCTCGGCGGACCGGTTGAATGCAGGCTGGAAGGCGGCGCAGACCGCGCAGCAGCATGGGCGCGGCGAAGAGGCCTCGCATATCGACCGCTTGCTGGCGCCGCTGGCGCGCGATGCGCGGATCGTCACCGTGCTCGACGGCCATCCAACCACGTTGTCCTGGATGGGCGGCGTTCACGGCCACCGGGTCCAGGCGCTGGGTGTCGAGCATTTCGGCCAGACCGGAACCATTCCCGATCTTTACCGGAAATACCGGATCGACGCCGCCGCCATCGTCGAGGCGGCAATTGCGGGTCTGCGCCGCGGCTGACGGTGTGAAGAGCTTCACTGCGGCAGCCCACCGATCCATTCATATAGCCGAGGGTAATCGATGGAGGCGGTCTTGCCGAAAGCCACGGCTATATTTCTTGGAACCCTATTTCTGTTGAGCACCATTGCCGCCGGCGTCGTTGCCGCGGATTTGCATGCGACGATGATGGACGATGGCGGGCCCGGCAGATGGCATATCTCCGCCGGCCCCGGCCCGGCGGTGTGGAAACTGAATACGCAGACAGGTGCGCTGTTCTACTGCACCCGCGCGAACTCTTGCAGCTTGGTCGCGGAGCGATAGCTCTGTAGTCTCCCGGAAGTCGTTTCGAGTCCCGCTGTCCGGCGGGACTTTTCCGGGAGCGCGGCCAGATGGAGATCGCACACGCAGCCTTGCTGTTCGCCGCGGGGTTCGGCGGCGGGGTCGCGGCGGCGATTGCGGGTGGCGCCTCGCTCATCACCTTTCCGACGCTGCTCGCGATGGGCTTGCCGCCGGTCGCGGCCAACGCCACCAACGCGGTCGGCCTGTCGCTCAGCAATTTCATGGCCGCGGTGGCGGATTGGCGGCGCCGGCCAAGCTGGGGCCGCTCCTTGAGCTGGCTGTTCGCGATCAACGTGATCGGCGGCGCGATCGGCGCGTTCCTGATGCTGGAGACGCCGGCCGATCTCTTGATCCTGCTGGTGCCGGCCTTGATCGGCGGGGCTACCCTGCTGTTCGCGATGGGGCCATGGGTTCAGCGGCATTTGCCCAGCGGCGGCGACGGTGGCCTGCACATGGCGCGCGTGGCGTTCCCGATCTTCCTCTCCTCGATCTATGGCGGCTATTTCGGCGCGGCGCTCGGCGTCATCAACCTTGCCATCCTCTCGATCGGCGGCTTGACCGACCTCAGGAGCACCAACGTGCTCAAGAACATCCTCATCACCGGGGTCAGCCTCTCGTCGGTCTGGGTCTATGTCTGGCAGGGCGCGGTGGTATGGCCGGCGATGGTGGTGCTGATGGCCGGCTCGATCGGCGGCGGCTATGCCGGCGGTTATCTCATCCGCGTGCTGCCGCCGCGTGGCGTGCGCATCGGCATCATCACGTTCGGCGCGGCGGCAACGGCGATCTATGCCGGCAAATACTGGTTCTAGCGAAGCTTCGCCAGCGCCTGCGCCAGC
The DNA here is from genome assembly GCA_036004205.1 of Dongiaceae bacterium. Lineage (GTDB taxonomy): Bacteria > Pseudomonadota > Alphaproteobacteria > Dongiales > Dongiaceae > Dongia_A. The sequence continues at coordinate 24,788 of DASYRS010000318.1, read as the reverse complement.
TCGCCTTCCAGCCAGTTGAGGCCGGCATCCTGTGCCGTGTTCTCGTGACGCAACGTCGCGACCTCAAAACCAGGCAGTGGGAATGGCACCTCGAACTGCTTGAGGCCAAAGGCGGCGGCGTGACGTTTGGCGAGCCGGCGTGGCGCGGTCGTGATCATGTCGGAGCCTGCAACAGCCGCAAAGCCGGCGAGGAATTGCGGCACCGCGGCGACGACGCGGCGCTCCTTGCCGATCTTTGCCAGGGCGAAGTCGACCGTTCCGCGCGCGTCGCCCGCGGCCGAGACCAACAGATGTCCGCACTTTAGATAGCGCGCGAGGTCCAGCTTGCGTCCGATAGTCGGATGGTGAGGGCGCGCCAGCACCACGAAATCCTCCGCCAGCAGCGTGCGCTGCAGGAACGGCCCGCTGGGCGCCGGAATGCCGAGGATGAGATCGATGGCTCCGTTGGCCAGCGCCTCGCGCCCCGCCTCGTAGCCCATGGAGCGGAAGGCCAGTCGGCAGCCTGGCGCGATGCTGCTGAACCGCGCCAGGAAGTCTGGCACCAGCAAGGCGATGGCGTAGTCCAGGGCCGCAATACGGAACTCGCGGGTGGCGCAGCTCGGGTCGAAGCAACGGCCCTGCTGCAGCGCCTCGCGCAGGGTCGCGAGCGCCCGCCCCACCGGCTGTGCCAGGGCGAGCGCCCGCGGCGTCGGCTGGACGCCATTGGCGCGGCGCACGAACAAGGGATCGCCGAGGATGTCGCGCAGCCGGGTCAAAGCATGGCTGATCGCCGGCTGCGTCAGGCCGAGCTGTTGGGCGACGGTCGTGAGCTTGCGGTGCCGGAGCGCGCCGTCCAGCACCATCAGAAGCGTCAAGTCGAGCCGGCGGAGTTCGATGTCGCTAATATCTCTCATGAAACGATTTCAATTTAATTCATGTTAGCAGATACATACATCATAGGGCAGCAGGACGCCACCCACGAGGATGACAAGGAATGGATACGATCAGCCGCCAGGACGCCCCAATTGCCGACAAAGGCCACGCGGCGCTCAAGGTCTTCGTCATTCTGGCCCATCCCGAACGGCACAGCTTCAGCGGAGCAATGGCGGACGTGGCGGTGGAGACACTGCGAGGCCTTGGTCACGATGTTGCATTCTCCGATCTCTATCGCATGGGGTTCGATCCGGTCTCCGACCGCCGCAACTTCGCGACCGTCAAGAATCCCGACTACTTCAAGCAGCAGGCGGAGGAGGACCTCGCCACCGAAAGCCACGGCTTCGCACCGGACGTGGAGGCGGAGATCGCCAAGATGGAGGCCGCCGATCTCATGATCTGGCAATTTCCGCTGTGGTGGTTCGGACTGCCGGGAATCCTGAAAGGCTGGGTGGACAAGGTGTTCGCCTTCAACCGCGTCTACGGCCGTGGCCGATTCTACGACAAGGGTCTCTATCGCGGCCGGCGCGCGCTGCTCTCGCTGACCACCGGCGGCAGCGGCGAGGCGGCGTACCAGCCGGACGGGTTCAACGGCGACATCAACGGCATCCTGCGGCCGATCCAGCGCGGCATGCTGCAATTCGTCGGCTACGACGTACTGAGGCCGCAAATCGTGCATGGCCCGGCGCAAGCGACGGAGGAGCAGCGCGAGGCGCATCTGGCGGCCTGGCGCGAGCGGCTGAAGCAGATCGTGCAGGAGGAACCGATCGTCGTGGGCCAATACTGAAGACAAGGTGAAGCCGGCCTATTGCCGGCATTGGCCTATTTCGGATAGCGTTGCGCATGACGCTGGAGCCGACAGTCGAGACTTTTCTTCCGGCCGCGCACGAGGCGCTCGCGAGTGCTTCGCCCGAGCGCGCGATGCGGACGTTGCTCGACACGACCGTGAAAGCGCTGCACACGCGTCCTGGCAAGTGGATCGAGCACGAAGACGATGAGATGCTGCTGGTGTCGTCTCCGGCGCTGACCGTCTATCACATCACACTGTCGCCGCGCATTCACTACCCGCCGCATGAGCACCGCATGCCGGCGATGATCGGCCTTTATCAGGGGTTGGAGACGAGCTTCTCGTACCGGCGCGACGGCAAGGCGCTGGTGCAGGTCGCGCGGCATGACCACGCGGCCCCCTGTGTCGCCGCCTTGCCGGACGACGTGATTCATTCCGTCGTCAATATGGGCAGCGCGCGCTCGGCGGCGATCCATGTCTATTTCGGCGATCTGACAGCCGCGGAGCGCAGCATCTGGGGCCTCGATCTGCGCGCGGAGCGGCGGTTCGACAACCGCTTCTATTTCGAGCAGGCAAGACGGTTATGAAAAAGGGCCGGCATCGCTGCCGGCCCTTCGACGTTTCGGGTGTGGGGGCGTCACGCCGCCAGCTTGCCTTCGAGGCCGTTGACGAACATCACGCGCAGTTCCTTGGCGCCGACCTGGATCGGGTTGCCGCCGGCGCTGGGGTCGGCGGCGGCCATCTCGGCCACCTTGTCGACCTGCTTGTCATCGACGCCGATCTCCTTCAGCGTGTGCGGGATGCCGATCTCCTTGCGCAGCGCCAGCACCCAATCCAGCACCGCCTTGAAGGACGGGTTCGGCAGGCGCAGGAAGGCGGCGAGGCGCGTCAGCTTCTCGTCGATCGCAGCGCGGTTATAGTCCAGCACATAGGGCATCACGACCGCGTTGGTGAGGCCGTGGTGGGTGTTGTAGAGCGCGCCCAGCGGGTGGCTGATGGCGTGCATGCCGCCGAGGCCCTTCTGGAACGCCGTCGCGCCCATGCTGGCCGCCGCCATCATGTTGGAGCGCGCGACCAGGTTCTTGCCGTCCTTCACCGCTGTCGGCAGCGCGTCCTTGATGAGGCGCATGCCTTCAAGCGCGATGCCGTCCGCCAGCGGATGGAAGCCCGGCGCGCAATAGGCTTCGAGGCAATGGGAGAGCGCATCCATGCCGGTCGCGGCGGTGATGTGCGCCGGCAGGCCGACGGTTAGCTCCGGATCGTCGATCACGATGGAGGGCAGCATCTTCGGATGGAAGATGATCTTCTTCACGTGATTGTCCTGGTCGGTGATGACTGAGGCGCGGCCGACTTCCGAGCCAGTGCCCGACGTGGTCGGCACCGCGATGATGGTAGCGATGCCGTTGGGATCGACCCGGGTCCACCAATCGCCGATATCCTCGTAATCCCAGATCGGCCGCTTCTGCCCGATCATCAGCGCGACCGCCTTGGCCGCATCGAGCGCCGAGCCGCCGCCGAACGCGATCACGCCGTCATGGCCGCCGGCCTTGTAGGCCGCGATGCCGTCCTCGACATTCTTGCCGGTGGGGTTGCCCTGCACGTTACTGAAAAGGCCGGTCGGCACGCCCGCCGCGTTGTTGCGTGCGATCGCGTCCTTGATCATCGGCAGATTTGCGAGACCGGGATCTGTGATCAGCAGCGGGCGCTTCATGCCCAGCGCCTTGCAATGATCGGCCAGCTCCTTGATGCGGCCGCAGCCGAACTTGACCGAGGTCGGGTAGTTCCAATTGCCGCGAAGCGCGGCGGCGTCGGTGGTCATTTCTGAAGGTCCTTGGGTTTAGCCTTAAGGCCGGAGTGGCGGCATTCTAGCCAGTTCCGGGCGGCAGGGAAGGGGCTGAAAATCCGCCTAGAAGGCGCGGAAATGCCCGGTTATCCGGTATTCGAACAGGGCATCCTCTTCCCTGGCGCCCCAGCCGATATTGTGGATGACCAGCGGGCGCGCGCCATCGCTGGAGCGGCGGTCGGAGACGATGCCGATATGCGGCTGGCCGCTGCCCAGAGCCCACGCCACGATATCGCCCGGGCGGTAGTCGGCGGGATGGCCGCTGACGGCGACGGCGTAGCCTTGGCGTGTGAACCAGGTCGCAAGGTTCGGCACGCGGCGATGGTCGATGTTCGGATCGGGCGCCGAGAGGCCCCAGCTCTTCGGGTACGCGGCGAAGTGCCGCTTCATGTCGCGGTGCAGTTCCTGCTGCAGATCGATCCCGATCGCGCGGAAGGCGCGGATCACGACGTCGCTGCACACGCCGCGCTCCGGCGGCACGTCGCCCATCGGATAGGCGATCTGGCGATAGCTGGGATCATAGATCAGCGTGACGCCGACCTGTGCGCGTGCGGCGGCGACCAAAGCCAGCGCGGATTTTGCGTCGGCGACGGCGGGCGGCGTGGCGAACAGACAAAGAATGACGGCGAACAGAAGGCGGCGCACATCTTCCCCCAAGGACCTGGGAAGACGTGGCAGCCGAACATGGCAATTTCGCGGCTTCTTCCGGTCAGGCGGGTGGCCGCGCGAAACAAAGCGCCGGCCAGGTGTAGCGGCTGGCATCGCGCATGATGTCGCGTGCCTTGCGCTCGACGTCCGATCGCCGGATCGTGGGTTTGACGTGATTGTGCGCCAGGAAGGCGCCGGCCACTTCGGGGACGATGGCAAACGATACGCCCTCGACGTCTTCGGCGACGATCTTTTCGCTCACCACGCCGATCACGAGGCCGGTTTCGTCCAAGACCGGCCCGCCGGAATTGCCATGCTGCAGCGGCACGCTTAGCTGCAGCCGCGTATCGTCGCCACCGATGCCAGTCAGGCCGGATACGATGCCGTCGGTAATCTTGATCCCTCTCAATTCGCCGAGGAGCGGATAGCCGACGGCATATGCGGTATCGCCCGGTTCCGGCAGCCACGCGGCGAAAGCGGCGAACGGCATGCCGGACTTCTTCACCTTCAGAATAGCGAGATCGATCTCCTGGTTGCTGTCGACAACGCGTGCCGGATAGTCGCCATCGGCTGTCATGATCAGCATCTGCTCGCAGCCATCGATGACGTGATGATTGGTCAGCAGATATCCGTCGGAGGAGACGAAAAAGGACGTGCCTATGCCAAGGAGCTCGAGTTCCGGCTTGTCTTGCGCGGCGGTCTGCGCGCTTGGCTGCGGTGCAGGCGACGACGATTGCGGCGGTGTGGGTGCTGGCTGGGGCGCGGCCGCTGCCGCAGGCTCCGGTGTCGGGGGCGCGGGCTCCGCCGCCGACGCGGTCTGGTTGCCGGCCTCTGCCTGGTAGGTTTCAAACGCTTCTGCATTGCTGGCGACATCGCCGGCGTCGCACTGGCCGGCCTGCGGGCTGTAGATGATGCCGTTGTCCGGATCCTTGCAGTAGAGCTGGCCGGTGCGGGGTCCGGGAGGAGTGGGCTCCCGATAGCCGGGTGAACCGCAGCCGGACAGCAAGAGCATCGCCAGGCCGGCCGAGATCGTCCTCGTCAGATTGCTCGAAATCATCGCGCCCCCTACCCGCGAATTTCGATGCACAGAATATATCACCTGCGGTTGCAGGCAAGAGCCGGAACTATCGCCAGTTCCTGCTGCGCGCCACCGCTTCGCCGAAGTTGGCGTGCAGGTCGGCGGACAGCGGCGCGGTTGGCGCGATCTCCGCCTTCGGCGGCGGTGCCGGCGGCAAGGTGTCGAGGTCGGCAAGGCCCGCGCCGATCATGGCGAGCTGCGCGGCGCCGAGGCCAGTCAGCTCCGCGCTCGAGGGCACGCGCACGCGCTTGTTCATGGCATCGGCCAGGAAGCGTGTGAAATACCGGTTGCGCGTGAGGCCGCCATCGATGGAGAGCACGGGGGCGAGGGGGGAGAGCTTGTCGATCGCCGCCGTCACCTTTTCCGCCAGCAACGCCACGCCTTCGAGCAGGGCTTGCATCATGTCGGCCCTGGTCGTCTCCAGCCCCATGCCGAGCCACAGGCCGGCGGCGCGCCGGTCCCAATAGGGGCAGGAGAGGCCGCTCAGCGCCGGCACGAACACGAGGCCGCGCGCGATCGCCGATTCGCCGGCGAAATCATCGATCTCAGCGTAATCGGCGAACAGGCCGAGGCTGCGCGCCCAATTCACCGCGGATGCCGCGTTGTAGAGTCCGCCCTGCAGCGCGTAGGCTGAGGGCGCATCGCCGATCTTCCACGCGATGGTGGCTTCGAGGCCGCTCTCGGCATCGCGCGGCGCGGCCGCGCCCGCGACCGCCAGCGCAAAGGCGCCGGTACCGAAGGTGATCTTGGCATCGCCCTTGCGCCGGCAGCCGTGGCCGAACAAGGCGGCCTGCTGGTCTACCAGGCTCGCGGTCACCGGGATGCCGCGCGCCTCGGCGAACAGGCCGGCGGTCGGGCGAATCTCCGGCAAGCATTCGATCGGCACGCCGAACAGGTCGGCCAGGCGCTGATCCCACTGCAACGTTTCGAGATTCATCAGGCTGGTGCGCGACGCGGTGGTGACGTCGGTCGCAAAGCGGCCGGTCAGGCGATCGAGGAAGAAGGAATCGCTGGTACCGAGACGCAGGCGGCCTGCGCTGCGCAGCGTCTTCGCTTCCGGCACGTTGTCGAGCAGCCAGCGCAGCTTGGCGGCGGAGAAATAGGGATCGAGCGGCAGGCCGGCGATGCCGAGCGTCAGCTCCTCGGCGCCGTCCGCCTTCATCCGCTCGGTGACGTCGGCGGTGCGCGCGTCCTGCCATACGATGGCGTTGTGGATCGGCCGCTTGGTCTCGGCGTCCCAGGCGATGACCGTCTCGCCCTGGTTCGCGATGCCGATGGCGGCGGCGTCGCCGGCGCGGTCGAGCGCGGCCTCGACATGGCTCGCGAGCTCTTCCGGATCGTGCTCGACCCAGCCCGGCCGCGGATAGATCTGGCGATGCTCGAAGCCGGCGATGGTCTCGAATCTGCCGTCGCCGCGCAACCGGTGCACCTTGCTGCCCGTGGTGCCCTGGTCGATGGCGATGACGGAGGTCTCAGGCGGCATCCAGTTCCACCGAGATCTGCTGGCAGTTTCTCATGTCCCGGTAGGGCAGCTTCCAGGCGATGCGGCGCTCCGGCAAAGCGGAGATGCGGCGCGACCATACCACGCTGCCATCGACGACGACCGATAGCCGGCCGCGCACTTCATGCGCCACCCGCGCCTTGAACAGCAGAGGATGCGTGGTGGGCGCGTCGCGATAGATGCGCTGCGGATAGACATAGGTGAGCGGTCCCCGCAGCGTGACGCGGGCATCGGGCTGGCGCAGCGGCAGGCGGTTTTCCAGCCGCGCCATCACCATCTCCGCCACCGCCTTGCCTTCGCGCCAGCATTGTCCCGCCGTCTCGATGCCGCGCAGCACGTTGCCGGCGGCGAAATAGTGATGATCGGAGCAGCGGAAGTAGGCATCGATCGACGGACCGCCGGTGCCGGGATCGATCTCGACATGGCTGGGCGCGATCAAAGCGGTCTCCGGGCGGAACCGGCCGGTCAGGATGACGCCGTCGCATTCCATGCGCTCCGGCCCGAAGCCGCGATCGAGCTCGACCGCGGTCACCTTCTGCCGGCCGATGATCCGGATGAGTCGGGTGCCGGTCAGCACCGGGACGCCGAAGCCCAGCCGCGCCACCCACTTGCCCGGCTGGTGCGCGGTGATGCGCTCATTTTCCTCGACGATGGCCAATGGTTTGATGCCGACATGGCGCAGGGTCAGAAGCGTGGAGAACGCCACCAGCTCGCTGCCTATCACGACCGGCCGCTCGAACGGGCACTTGCCGTGGAGATAGACGAATTGCTGCAAGGCGCCGGTATTCATCACGCCGAACGGCCGCCCGCCGGAGATGAGGCGCTCGCTGCGCGGCGTTTCACGCGCGCCGAACGCCAGGACCACCGCCTTGGCCTGGAAATCCTCCGCGCCGTTGGGACCGGTCGCGCGCACCAGCCCGCCCGGCTCCAGCTTCAAGACCGTCATGCGGGACCGCAGATCCGCGCCCACCGCTTCGTCGGCCAGGCGCTTGGCATAATCGGAGCCGCTATAGACCTTGCCGAACTCCCGCAAGCCGAACCCGAGGTGGCCGCAATGGCGCGGGATGCCGCCCAGCGCGCTCTCGCGCTCCAGCACCACCGCATTGTGGACACCAACGGCGCGCAGGGCACGCGCGCAGGAGAGGCCCGCCGGCCCGCCACCCAGGATCAGAACATCGCTCGTGTTCGTCATGGCTGCAGCCGGCCTTCCGCCAGCGCCATGACCTGGGCGCTGCAATAGAAGCCCTGGCAGCGTCCCATCATGCAGCGCGTGCGCCGCTTGAGGCCACCGAGGTCGCCGGCCGGCAACGGGCCACCGAGGGCGGCTTCGATCTCGCCCCGGGTCACCCACTCGCAATGGCACACGATGTCGCCGCCGGCCGGCGTCAGATATTGGCGCGGCCGGTCCTCCGCGAGATTGGGGACCGGCGTCCAGATCGGCTCCTCTTCGCGCATGCCGCCAAAGGTCTCGGCGAAACCCCGGCCGACCATCTGGGCGATGCCGAGCGCGGAGGTGAGGCCGGTCGAACGGATGCCGGCGGCGGTGATCCAGCGGCGCTGGCGATTGACCGCGATCTGATAATCCTTGAACTGGGTCGCGGGGCGCAGGCCGGCATAGATCGCGTTGACGGAATGACGCGCAAGGCCGGGGATCATCTCCACGCCCTTGGCGATCAGCTGCTCCAAGGTCGCATGGTCAACCTCGGCGCACGCGCGGTCCTGCTGATCCTCCGCTGTCGGGCCCACCAGCAGATTGCCGAACACCGTGCGGCAGGCGACGATGCCCTTGGTGCGGTCGGTCGGCACCGGCAGGATGATGGCGTGCAGCAGCTTGACCGCCGGCTTGTCGAACACGACGAACTGGCCCTTGCGCGGCGTGATGGTGAAGGGGCTTTCCTGATTGATGGCTTCCACCAGATCGCCGTAATTGCCGGCGGCGTTGATGACCACGCCGGCCGTGACTTCGCCCAGCGTGGTCTGCAAATTCCAGCGCCAGCCATCGAATTCGCCGCCGGTGACGCGGCAGCGCCGGAGGATGCGCCCGTTATGCGCCAGCCCCTGATGCGCGTAGGCAAGCGGCGCGGACCAGGGATCGATAATGTGCTCGCCCGGAACATGGACCGCGCCGAGGCCGCGGGCGCTCAGGAACGGCTCGCGCTTGCGCAGTTCGTTGCGGTCGATCTGCACCGCGGCGGCGACGCCGTTGCGGTGCGCCTTCTCGACGATCACCGGCAATTTGGCGAGCTGTTCTTCGTCCCACGCCACCACCAGCGCGCCGCTTTCCACCAGCGGCAGGTTGAGGTGGCCCCTGATCGCCAGATACTCGCGATAGCCCGCCTGGATGCAGGAGAGCTCGATGCTGTTCTCCGGTGCGTCGAACCCGGTGTGGAGCAGGGCGCTGTTGCCCTTGCTGGCGCCGTCCAGGATGTCGGACGCCGCCTCCAGCAGAATGGGCTCCAACCCGGCCATGGCCAGGCGCCGGAAAATGGCGCAACCGACCACCCCGCCGCCGATAATAACCACCCTGCTATTTGCGATGGAGTCCCTCACGACCGGCAGATTTGCAGGGGTTTGAGGGTCTGTCCAGGGGCGGGGAATGGGCCTGCGGCTCTAAATCTTCCTGAGGTGGAACGACTTGGGCCTTGTCAGCATCTCGTAGCCGACTCGGCTCAAAGTGGCGCCGCGCCCCGAATCCTTGACGCCGACCCAGGCCAGGGCCGGATCCAGATAATCGCAGCGATTCATGTAGACCGTTCCGGTTTCGAGCCGGTCGCCGATCTTCTCCGCTTCGTCCGTGTCCGAGGTCCAGAGCGCGCAGGTGAGGCCGTATTTGCTATCGTTCATCAAGCGGACCGCCTCGTCATCCGACTTCACTTTCATGATGCCGATGACGGGGCCGAAGCTCTCCTCCGACATCACGCCCATGGCATGATCGACATTCACCAGCACCTGCGGTGCCAGGTACGGGGTGCCGGGCTTGTCGGCCGCGAAGCTCTTGGGATCGATCAGCGCCTTGGCGCCGCGCTTCACCGCATCGGCGATCTGGCCGCGCACGAACTCGGCGGCGGAGGTGCGCACCATGGGTCCGAGGTTGGTATTGGTGTCGAGCGGATTGCCGAGCTTGTATTTTTTTGTGAGATCCACAAAGCCGTCCACAAACTTGTCGAACAGCTTTTCGTGCACGTAGATGCGCTCGATCGCACAGCAGCACTGACCAGAATTGAACATCGCGCCATCGACCAGGTTCTCGACCGCGTGATCCAGATTGGCGTCGGCGCGCACATAAGCCGGGTCCTTGCCGCCCAGCTCCAGGCCAAGGCCCATGAACTTGCCGAGCGCGGCTTGCTGCACGGCATGCCCGCCGGCGACCGAGCCGGTGAAGTTGCAGTAGGCGACTTCGGGCGCCGCGATCACCTTGGCCGTGTCGTCATGCGTCAGCACCAGATGCTGGAACAGGCCCTTGGGCAGGCCGGCTGCATCGAACGCCTGCTGAAAGCCTTCGGCGCACAGCGGCGTCTGGGCGGAGTGCTTCAAGACCACGGCGTTGCCCGCCATCAGCGCAGGCACCACGCCGTTGACCGAGGTCAGGTACGGATAGTTCCACGGCGCCACGATGAAGACGACGCCCAGCGGTTCGCGGCGGATGAAGCGCACGAAGCCGGGCTTGTCCGTGGCCTCGATGTCGGCGAGGGCTTCGCCCGCGACCTGGATCATGTAGCGCGCGCGCTCCTCGAAGCCGCGCATCTCGCCCGGGCTTTGCGCGATCGGGCGGCCCATCTGGCGCGTGATCTGCTCGGCGTGCTGGTCCTTGTGCGTCAGGAAGATATCGATCGCCTTGCCGAGGATCTTCGCGCGCTCGGCGATTGGCGTCGACTTCCACTTGCGCTGCGCCTCGGCGGCCGCTTTCAGGGTGGCCGCGATCTCCGCCGGCGTTGCATAGGGCCGCTCGACATAGACGCTGTTGTCGATCGGGGTGATGGTTTTCTGGATGGAGGCCATGATGTCCGTCGTCCGTCAGATGATCTCGAAATAACGCTGCAGTTCCCAGTCGGTGATGTGCTTGCGGAACTCGCGCTCCTCCCAGTCGCGGGTCGAAGCCCAGTGCTCGACGAAGGCTTCGCCGAACAGGTCTGCCGCCGCCTTCGACTTGCGCAAGCACTGGGCCGCTTCCCACAAAGTGCGGGGCAGGTCGAGCTTCGCCGGGTGCTTCATGTCGTAGGAGTTGCCGACGATGGGCGGCATCGGCTCGATCTTGTTCTCGATGCCGTAGAGGCCTGAGCCGATCGCGACCGACATGGCGAGGTAGGGGTTCATGTCGGCGGCGGCGATGCGATATTCGACGCGCTGCGATTTTTCCGATCCCGGAATGACGCGCAGGGCACAGGTGCGGTTCTCGACGCCCCAGGTCGCGTTGGTCGGCGCCCAGAAGCCGGGGATCAGGCGCGAATAGGAGTTGACCGTGCAGCTCACCATGCCGAGCAGCTCCGGCATCAGGGCCTGCTGGCCGCCGACGAACCAGCGCTGCTTGTCGCTCATGCAGTGCGGCTTCTTGGCATCGTAGAAGACCGACTTGCCGTCCTTGCCTTTCAGGCTGACATGGATGTGGCCGCTCTGGCCGGGCCAGTTGTTCGACCACTTCGCCATGAAGGTCGCCATCAGGCCGCGGCGCTGCGCCAGCACTTTCGTGAAGGTCTTGAACAAGGCGGCGCGGTCGGCGCTCTCCAACGCCTTGTCGAAGGCGAGGGCCGCTTCAAGGACGCCGGGGCCGGTCTCGGTGTGCAGGCCCTCGATCGGCATGCGCATCTTTTCGCAGGTATCGAGGATCTCGTGATAGAGCTCGGCCCAGACCGAGCCGCGCAGCATCGAATAACCGAAATAGCCGGGCGTCATCGGCGTCAGGTTGCGGAAGCCCTTCTCGCGCACGCTCTCCGGCGTTTCGTCGAACATGAAAAACTCGTACTCGGCCGAGGAATAGGCCTCATAGCCCATCTTCGCGGCCCGATCGAGCACGCGGCGCAGCACGCCGCGCGGGCATATCTCTTCCGCCTTGTTCACGAACTCGGCGAGGAAGAACAGCATCCCATCCTCGAACGGAATCTCGCGGCAGGTCTCCGGGATCACCCGCACCCACGCATCGGGATAGGCGGTGTGCCAGCCGGTGTATTTCACGTTGTCGAACAATTGGTCGTTGCTGTCCCAGCCCAGCACAACGTCGCAGAATCCGAAGCCGCCATCGAGCGCGGAAAGGAACTTCGCCTTCGACATGTATTTGCCGCGCAGGATGGCATCGCCGTCGAACACCCCGACCTTGACGTGGGTGAGGCCGCGTTCCTCAACGATCTTCTTGGCGTGAGCGACGCTCTTCACCTGCTCCGGCTTCAAAGGCATGACGTAATCCCCCGTTTTGTCGTCTTGATTTATATCGTGATTGGACTCTAGGCGGCGTGGCGACGCGCGCCGGATGGGCGTTTGGTCGGTGGTTCGGTGAGTGTTGGCGCGTCCCCCGTGAGGCCGTCACCCGGCATGTCGCCGGGCGTGGTGAAGTGACGCTGGCGGTCCTCGCTCGGCCTCACTCCGTGGGCGTCCATATAGCATTTCGAGAAATGCGAAAGCGAGTCGAAACCCACCGCTTCCGCCACCCGCGCCAGCCCCAACATGGTGCCCTGGACGAGATCGCGCGCACGCGCCAGGCGGAGGCGCTGATAGTAGCCGCGCGGGCTGACGCCGAGATGGCGGTGGAACAGCCGCTCCAAGTGCCGCAGGTGTATGCCGGCTTCCGCCGCGATCTTCGGCAGGGGGACGGGATCCGACACCGTGTTGCGCATCAGCGCGACGGCGCGCTTGATCGGCGGCGCGACCTGGGTCTCGATCGATTGCTGCTGGTCGGCGGCTGGCTCGATCTTCTTGCGCACGCGCTGGCGCGCCAGGCGCATCATGACCTGCTGGGCGACGGCGGAACCCAGCAGCGCCTCGACATTGGCGAGCGCGAAATCCGAGGTCGCGCAGCCGCCGCGGCAGCCGAAGAAATCGTCCTTGCGCCAGAACATCTCCTTGCGCTGAGCCGCTCCACGAGCGCGTTCCTTCGGCATGGCGGAAATGCGCCCGAGGACGGAACACCCACCGCCGATGCCGCCGAGGCGCTGGATCGAGGCCGGGTGCGCGCTGAGCCAGGCGGCGAGGCCGGCGCAATCGTCGCCCGACGCATCGGCATCGCTGAAGACAATCACCGTGGACAGCGGGCGCAGTTCCGTCACGTCGCCGTCGGCCGCGACGGGGATGCCGGCGGAGCTGGCGACCGAACGGCCGGAAATCGCCACGACCTCCCACCCGAAGGCGCGGCGCTGCGACAATTCGTTGGCGGAGGTGAAGACGTCGAGCAGGCGCGCCAGATCGCCCAGCGCAAAACCGTTCATCAGAACCAGGCTGAGGGCGGCGCGTCGCTCGGGATCGAGGGCAAAGGGCGAAGCAGGGGCGCGCAAGGTCTCCGCCACAGAGGGGGCCCGCCACGCGCGATGATCTTCTTCTCCGGCCATCAAGCTTCCCCCCGGTGACGTGTGGTCCGTCCTCCCGTGTTGAGCGGAAGGTTGGTCCCCCCTCTGTCCATTGGACCTGAGAGATTCACCGACCCCCGAACTCGGGTGGGCCGGCTTACTCCGTCGGTGAGGCACGGCGGCTTTACCGCCGCCATGCCCGCTTTCCAGAGTATTCGGCCGCGATCGGTCCTTTTGCCTGAGAGGTTCCGGGGGCGGTTGCTCCTTCGGCGCCGCGATCCCCCTTGTAGACTGCCATTTGGGGGCGCGGTCTCTCCCGACAGCGGCGAAACAGGGGGCAAGTCTGTGTCGGCCCAATAGTGCCGTCAAGCCGCAAAAGGTCGCAAAAAAAGGGGCCGCTACGAAGAGCGGCCCCCCCAGTTATCTCGTAATAAGAACCGGTTGTTAGCCGGCGCCGCCCATGGCCGCTTCCTCGCGGGCAATTTCGGCTTGGCGAGCCTTCACCGCCTCTTCGGTCAGCGGCGGGCCCTGGAAGCGGGCGCGCTCGTCTACGAACCACCCCAGAGCCAGCAGAATGACCGCGAAGATCACCAGCCAGACGATGGATGGCGCGAACAGCCAGTAGATGATCGCGGTGGTGATCAACGCGAACACCACGCCCGGCACCTTTGGATACCAGATCGTCAGCAAGACGAGCACGCCGAGAACCAGCAGATAGCCGACTCTCTCGTTGGGCGGCTGCACGCCGACAACGATCAGGAGGACGCATCCTATGATTGCCGCCAAGGCAACTAGCTTCGACAGACCTCCGAGATTGAAGGGGCCCTTCTTGGTCCACGACTTCCCTTCGGCGATGAAGCCACCTGCGATCGGCATCACGTAGGAGACATAGAGGAAGACGGCGCAACCAGTCGACAGCACCACAAAAGCGTCGCCATAGAGCGTGGCGACAATCGCCAGAACGGCACTGACCCAGATCGCATGCGCCGGTACACGATGTGCCTTGCTGACCTGCCGCAGCGATTTGGAGAACCACGGGATACCGCCGTCGCGCGAGAAGGCGTAAAGCATGCGCGAGGTGGAAGTGAGACCGGCGAGTGCGCAGAGGAAGTTCGAAACGACAATCGTCACGATCAGCACGTTCTTCAAGAAGGTCGGATGGATCTGATCGATGACGAAAGTGAACGAGCCCCAGCCCTTGGCGGCACCCTCGTCGACGGAGGGCAGCACCAGCACGAAGGCGCAAACCATGACGTAGCCGAAGACACCCGACCAGAACACGGAATGGATCATGCCTTTCGGAACTTCCGTCGCGGCGCCGCGGGTCTCTTCGGAGGTATGGCCCGAAGCATCGAAGCCGGTGATCGTATAGACGCCTTGTAGCAGCGCCAGGTAGAAAGCGACACCGACGACCGGCATGAAACTCGCCAACCAACGGTCGCTTGCCGGGGGCGCCCAGACGCCGCCGCCGGCGTCGCCGGTGTAGTCCTTGAACGTGAATAGGCGGCTGATCTCAAAGCTGGGCGCATTCACCAGCAACGCGATGATCAGGACGACGCTTCCTGCGAAGATGATGTAGCCGGCGATATCGGTCAGCTTCGTCGTCAGCTTTATGCCGAAGTGGTTGATGAGCGCCTGGGCGATCGTGACGATACTGATAACGATAGTTTGCACCCACCAGCCGTGATCGAACGGGGCGGCGGTGACCCAGCCGCTGACATCCATGCCGAGCGCGTCGGCCAGGAACAGGTCGCGGAACAGCAGGAACACGCCGAAATTCACCGACGAGACGACAAACAGCAGGCCGAACAAGTTCAGCCATGCCGCGATCCAGCCATAGGTCTTGTTTCCGAGCATCGAAGCCCAGTGATAGATGCCGCCGGCGGTAGGATAAGCCGAGGCAATCTGGCCAAGCGCGCAGGCAACCAGCAGGGCGAAGACCGTGGCCAGCGGCCAGCCGATGCCGAGCGAGGCACCGCCGGCGCCGCTCAAGGAGAGCGGAAACGCGGTGATACCGCCTGCCAGGATGCAGATGATCGAGAATGAGATAGCGAAATTCTGGAACAGTCCCATGCGTCGGGACAGTTCCTGCGAATATCCCATCGAATGAAGCTGCTTCACGTCAGCTTCGTGATGTTGTTGGTCTGCCATGTAAGCTCCCCTCTTTTTCTGTCTCGCAGTCGAACGACACCAGGATCGATTGTTCGATCGTGGCCGGCTGTTTGGCTGACCTGCCAAGTTCTATTTGCCGTTGAAGCTGTCCGTCGCGCCTGAGCGGCCCGAACCCCCCTTCGTCGCGAGAACTGCGACTCCGACCGCGACCGTCCATGCCTCAGACGCCGCGTGGCGGGAGTATGGTCAGGCGCTATTTGCTTGTAAAGCCGTCCCGGGGACTGCCCGTTTGTTGGACGAATTCCAAAAAGCGGTCAAAAAAGCGGCGGCGCCGGTGCGCCGCCGCATCCGATATCGGACAAGATGACTAAGCCTTGGCACCAGTCGCCGCCTTGCGGTGGGTCATGGCGAACTGCTCCTCGGGCGAAAGCACCAGCTTATGCCGGCCGGCGAAGGCAAAGTAGAGCACGCCGAGGCCATACCAGATGAGCGCTCCCCATAAGCCCGGCCGGTAGGCTTCGTTCAGGAACATGTAGATCAGCGTCAGCAGCGCTATGGCCATGCACGCAAAGGCGCCGAGGTTGCCAAGCGGGCTGACATAGGGCCGCTCGATGGTCGGGAAGTCGCGCTTCAGGATGTAGTACGACAACCCCTGCATGGTGTACGAGATCACCGCGCCGAACACCGCCATGTTGAGCAGGGCGGCGCCGACATAGGAGGCGGTTCCGAACACGTAGTTCATGAACAGAGCCAGCACGAGGCCCACGACGCCGCCGAGGATGAGCGCGACGTGCGGCGTCTTGCGCGCGCCGTGGGTGATCGACATCCAGCGCGGGAAGTAGCCCGCCCGGCTCAGCGAGTAGATGTTGCGGCCATAGGCGTAGATGATGGTGTGGAAGCTGGCGATGAGGCCCGCGACCGCCAGCAGCGCCAGCAGCTTGGTGCCCAGGCCTTCGCCGAAGATGCCGATGAGGCCGTCGAGCAGCGGCTGCGCGGAGCTGCCGAGCTTGAAAGCGCCGGGCGGCACCGCGGCGTTGAAGATGAGCGTCAGGAACCCGAGCACAACGAGCGTCGCGATGCCCCAGAGCAGGCCCTTCGGCATGTCCTTCTTGGGGTCATGGCTCTCCTCGGCCGCGAGCGGAAGCTGCTCGATGGCGAGCAGGAACCAGATCGCGAAAGGCAGCGACTTCAAGATGCCGTCGATCCCGAACGGATTGAACGGTCCGCCGCCCTCCGGCAACTCGACCGCCGCACCATCTGGTCCGATTCCGATGTTGAGCGCGAGGGTGTTGAAGTCGAAGGCCGACAATGCGGCGAGGAAGAAGAAGATCAGAATCGCCATGGCGATGAACGTGATCACCACGGTGAACTTGAACGACAGCTCAACGCCCCAGACATTGAGGCCGACGAACACGACGAAGACGATGACCCACCAGACCCACTGCCATTCGGGCGGCGTGCTGAAGATCGTCTGCAGATAGGCGCCGACCGAAATGATGATGACGCCCGGCGTGATGACGTATTCCATGTTCTCGCCGAGGCCGGTGAGGAATCCGCCCCAGGGCCCCATGGCGGTGCGGGCGAAGGAATAGGCGCCGCCAGTATGGGGCAAAGCGGGCGACATCTCGGCCAAGCAATAGCAGAGGCCGATATACATGACGCTGACGATGACGGTGGCGATGAAGAGGCCACCGAAGC
Organism: Dongiaceae bacterium; assembly: GCA_036004205.1. Taxonomy (GTDB): domain Bacteria; phylum Pseudomonadota; class Alphaproteobacteria; order Dongiales; family Dongiaceae; genus Dongia_A. Next base: position 7,718 of record DASYRS010000318.1, on the reverse strand, counting down.
CGCCGGTGGCGAGGCCATAGTTCCAGCCGAAGAAGTCCCCCGAGATGACGGCGCCCACCCCCAGCGCCCAGAGTGACCATGCGCGGGCGTGCCGGCGCAGGCTTCGCTTCTCGAAATATTCGGTGCCAACCTTTTCATAGCTGACGCCGGACGGGCCAGTCTGCTGTGCCATGATGGTTCCCCCTCCATTTTTGGACGTGTCGGGTGTGCGTGATCTCCTGCCGATGATGAGACGGAAAAGAGTAACGCCGGAGCCGGCGTTACTCAAACGAATGCGCAACGGCCCGCAAATTGCTGCATCGCACGCCGCATATTTTGTCGAGACTCAAGTGCGTTGCCGTCGCGAGTCGCTGCGCTGCGTCATCACGGGCAGTTATTTGAATGATTAAAAAGCTGCGGCCGCTCCCGGTCGATTTATCCAAGATCGAGTCGACCGGCGACCTCATCGGCGATGGCGAGACACGAGGTCAGGCCGGGGGACTCGATGCCATAGAGGTGGACCTGGCCGGGGAGGCCGTGCAGCTCCGGCCCGTCGATACGGAAGTCCGCGGCCGGCATGCCCGCGGCCTGGATCTTGGGCCGGATGCCGGCATAGGCCGGCTGCAGCGCGCCGTCGCGCAAGCTCGGCCAATAGCTGCGGATCGCGGCGTAGAAGGCATCGCCACGCCGTGGGTCGACATCGTAGTCGAGGCCATCCACCCATTCGACGTCCGGGCCGAAGCGGGCCTGCCCCGCCAGGTCGAGCGTGAGGTGCACGCCGAGGCCCGCAGCTTCCGGCATCGGATAGATCAGGCGCGAGAAGGGCGATCGGCCGGCCAGGCTGAAATAGTTGCCCTTGGCATAGTGGAGCGGGGGGATGCGATCGGCCGGATAGGCTTCAAAGCTGCGCGCGATGGCTTGCGCCCCAAGGCCGGCCGCGTTGACAAACTGGCGCGCCGTCACCTGCATTGGTTCGGCGCCGACGACCGCCAGCGTGATCCGCCCATCGTCCTCGATCCATCCGCGTTCCACCGGCGCGCGGCGCGCCAGGGTGGCGCCGTGTGCTTCCGCTTCGCCCAACAGGCTCAGCATCAATCCGTGCGTGTCGACGATGCCGGTCGAAGGCGAATGAAAGGCGGCGACGCAGGAGAGCTGCGGTTCCAACGCACGCGCCTGGTCCGCACCGAGCAGCGCCAGATCGTCGACGTTGTTGGCGCGCGCCTGGCCCATCAGCGTGTGCAAGGCCGGTACCTGTTCGGGCGCGGTTGCAACCACCAGCTTGCCGACCTGGCGCGCGGTGACACCATGCTCCGCGCAATAGGCGTAAAGCCGTTCCCGGCCGGCGACGCACAGCCGCGCTTTCAGGCTGCCGGTCGGATAATAGATGCCGGCATGGATGACCTCGCTGTTGCGCGCCGAAACGCCCGATCCGATGTCGCTTTCGGATTCCAGGATCAGGACTTCGCGGCCGGTTTGCGCGATCCGCCGCGCGCAGGCGAGGCCGATGACACCTGCGCCGACGACGACGCAATCGACCTCCGCCCGGTCGATCACATCGCTCGCCATCAATGCTCCATGGTGCGCGTGATGTAGAGGCAGGCCGCGACGATGATGACGACGCCGACAATGGCGATCGGCCCCAGCACGTCGCGCCAGAAGATGTAGCCATAGAGGCTGGCCCAGACGAGCGCGCTATACTCGAACGGCGCCAGCAGCGACATCGGCGCATAGCGCAGCGCGAGGATCAGGAAATACTGCCCGATGCAGCCGAAGATCCCCACCGCCAGGATTGCCGCCCATTCGACCGGCGTCGGATTGACCCACACGAACGGCGTGGCGAGGCCGAGGATGATGACCCCGCCGGTCGCGTAATAGAACAGGATGGAAAGGTTGCTCTCCGTCGTGCTGAGGCGCCGCGCGAACAGTTGCGCGAAGCACCAGAGAAAGACCGAGGTGAGGACGGCGATCGTGCCATAGAAGCTGTTGACGCCTTCTTCCGGTTGTACCACCAGCAACATGCCTGCGAAGCCCGTAAAGACGGCGATCCATCCGCCGAGCCGCAACCGCTCGCGCAGGAACACCACGCCGAGCAGCGTGCCGAAGATGGGAGATGTCGCGACGATGCTCATCGCCGTCGGCAACGGGATGAGGCTGATCGCGAAATAGAAGGCCGTCAGCTCGACCGCGGCACAGAAAGCGCGCGCGGCATGCTCCAGCGGGCGCTTGGTGCGCAGCGCCGCGAAGCCGGGTTGCGACCGGCCGACCAGCCAGAGCACCATGATCAGCGAGACGACAAAGCGGGAGAATCCGATCTGGATCGGATCGATGTTGGTGGTCGACCATTTGACGATGGCATCGGTGCTGCCAAGGACGGCAATGGCAGCCATGATGTAGAACACGCCCAACTTGGGCTTGAACTGAAGCTGGCCCGTAGCCGCCAAACTTGTCACGATACATCCCCGAATGAGCCGTCGGGGCCCTGGAAATGCCGGGCTCCGGCGGGTAAAGTCGCGGCACTCTAGGTATTTTGGAGCGCGCCGCCAAGTGCGGCATCGACATTTTCATGCCCTTGGACGCCGTCCCCAACGTCAAGCCGGACATCGTGCACAGCGCCTGTCCGCACGATTGCCCCTCCACCTGCGCGCTGGAGGTCGAGCGCCTCAGCCCGACGCGCATCGGCCGCGTGCATGGCGCGAAGGCCAACCCGTACACCGCGGGGGGTGATCTGCGCCAAGGTCGCGCGCTACGCCGAGCGGCAGCATCATCCGGACCGGCTGGCACGGCCGATGAAGCGTGTCGGCGACAAGGGCGTCGGCCTTGCCGCCTTCGCGCCGATCTCATGGGAGCAGGCGCTCGATGAAACCGCCGAGCGGTTCATCAGGGCCGAGCAGCAATGGGGCGCGGAATCGGTCTGGCCGTACTACTACGCCGGCACGATGGGACTGGTGCAGCGCGACGGCATCCATCGCCTGCGCCACGAGAAGAAATACTCGCAGCAGAAAAGCACGATATGCGTCGCGCTGTCCGATTCCGGCTGGATGGCCGGCGTCGGAATCATGCGCGGCGTCGATGCGCGCGAGATCGCGGACAGCGACCTCATCATCGCCTGGGGCACCAATCCGGTGTCGACCCAGGTCAATGTCATGACCCATGTGGCGCGCGCCCGGAAAGAGCGCGGCGCCAAGTTCGTCTCGGTCGACCCCTACCGCAATCCGACGGCGGAAGTTGCCGACCAGCACATCATGCTCCGGCCCGGCACCGACGCGGCCTTGGTGCTGGGCATGATGCACGTGCTGTTCGCGGAAGGCTACGCCGACCGAGACTACATGGCGCGCCATGCCGACGATCCCGCCGCGCTCGAGGCGCATGTGCGGGACCGGACGCCGGAATGGGCGGCGGGCGTGACCGGCGTCCCGGCCGAGACCATCCGCGAGTTCGCACGGCTCTATGGCAGGACCAAGCGCGCCTATATCCGCGTCGGCTTCGGCTTCGCGCGCGCCCGCAACGGCGCGGTGTCGCTGCATGCCGTCACGTGCCTGCCGACGATCACGGGCGCCTGGGCGCACAAAGGCGGCGGCGCGCTCTATTTCAATCGCTCGCTCTATCACATCGACAATTCGATGATCGTCGGCAAGGAGCTGCTGGACCGCAACGTGCGCGAGCTGGATCAATCGCGCCTGGGCGCAGTCCTGACCGGCGACAAGCGCGATCTGGGCGATGGCCCGCCGGTCATGGCGTTGATCGTGCAGAACACCAATCCGATGATGGTCTGCCCCAACACCAACCTGGTGCGGCAGGGCTTCTCACGTTCTGACCTGTTCACCTGCGTGCACGAGCAATTCATGACCGAGACGGCGGCGATGGCGGACATCGTGCTGCCGGCCACCACGTTCCTGGAGCATAACGATATCTACTACGGCAGCGGCCACACCTTCCTGCAGGTGACGCGCAAGGTGGTCGAGCCCTACGCCGAAGCGCGCACCAACCACTACGTGATCTGCGAGCTCGCCAGGCGCCTGGGTTGCCAGCATCCGGCCTTTGGCATGACCGAGTGGGAGATCATCGCGGAGACTCTGAAGCGTTCCGGCTGGCCGGGACCGGACGAGATCCACCAGAAGCACTGGCAGGAATGCGCGCTCGATTTCGACACGGCGCATTTCCAGAACGGCTTCGGCCATCCCGACAAGAAATTCCACTTCAAGGCCGACTGGGCCAAGATCGGAAAGGATCACGCGCGGCTGCCGGCCTTGCCGGACATGGCGCCGGTGTTCGATGCGCCGACGCCGGAGCGGCCGTTCCGGATGGTGACTGCCCCGGCCCGCTCCTTCCTCAATTCCACCTTCACCGAGACGCCGGGATCGAAAAAGCGGGAAGGGAGGCCGACCTTGCTGCTCCACCCGGCCGATGCCGCGCGACTCGGGCTGGCCGAGGGCGACCTGGCGGAAATCGGCAATGACCGGGGCCGGGTCTTTCTCCACGTGAAGCCGTTCGACGGCCTGCTGGCGGGGGTCGTGGTGGTCGAGTCGATCTGGCCCAATGCTGCCTTCGTGGGCGGCAACGGCATCAACACCCTGACCAGCGACGACGCGGGCTTGCCAAACGGCGGTGCGGTGTTTCATGACACTGCGGTATGGATTGGCAAGGCAGCCGAGTCGCGGGCGTGACGCTGCAACGCACGGGCAAGCCGCATATCATCGTGCTGGGCAACGAAAAGGGCGGGTCGGGCAAGTCGACCACCGCCATGCATCTGGTCGTTGCGCTGCTGCATGACGGCCACATGGTCGGCTCGATCGATTGCGACGCGCGCCAGGGCTCTTTCACCCGCTATATCGAGAACCGCAAGGCGACGGCGGCGCAGATGCTGGTCCCGCTACCGCTGTCGCGTCACGTCCCGGTCGAGCGGTCGGCGGCGGACAGCGCGATCGCGGGGCGCGACGACGAAGCCGACCGTCTGAGCGGCGCACTGGGGGAGCTTCAGGATTGCGATTTCATTGTCATCGACACGCCGGGCTCCGATACCTCGCTGTCGCGGCTGGCCCATACTTTGGCCGACACGCTGATCACGCCGCTGAACGACAGCTTCCTCGATCTCGATCTGCTCGGTCGCATTGATCGTGACGGCGAGAAGATCCTGAAGCCCAGCGTCTATAGCGAAATGGTGTGGGACCAGCGCAAACAGCGCGCCATCAATCGCGGCCGCCCGATCGACTGGATCGTGATGCGCAACCGGCTCAGCAGCCTCGATGCCAAGAACAAGCGCGATATCGGCCGGCTGCTCGAGCAGCTGTCCCGGCGCATCGGCTTCCGCATCGCGCCCGGCTTTACCGAGCGCGTGATCTTCCGCGAGCTGTTCCCGCGCGGCCTCACCCTGCTCGACCTCAGCCGCAAGGATGCCGGCGTCACCTGGCGCATCTCCCACGTCGCCGCCCGACAGGAGGTGCGCGAGTTGGTGGCCGCCCTCGGCCTCAAGGACGCGCGCGCCGCCTAGGCAAATAAACTCAGTTATTTCAATGATATATCAGATTACGGCGGAACTATCGCGGGGCCGGCGGGTTGCCGGTCGATGGCTGCTATGGCACAACCTGCGCCATCATCGGTCAGGCGAGTGACACCCAGCAAAGAGGACTGACGAATGCGCAAGCCTTTGCGTAAGGCGATATTTCCGGTCGGCGGGTTGGGAACGCGGTTCTTGCCCGCGACCAAGGCGATGCCGAAGGAAATGCTGCCCGTGGTGGACAAGCCGCTGATCCAGTACGCGGTGGAGGAAGCGCGCGCGGCCGGCATCGAGGAACTGATCTTCGTGACCGGGCGGGGCAAGAGCGCGATCGAGGATCACTTCGACTATTCCTACGAGCTGCAGGACACGCTGAAGGAGCGCAAGAAGGACGCCGAGCTTGCGCTGATCAACAACCTGGTGCCAAACCCGGGCGAGGTTGCCTATATCCGCCAGCAGGAGGCACGGGGTCTTGGCCATGCGGTGTGGTGCGCGCGCAACCTGGTGGGCAGCGAACCCTTTGCTGTGCTGCTGGCGGACGATCTGGTCCAGTCGAGCGTGCCATGCCTGAAGCAGATGGTGGAGGTCTACAACGAGGTCGGCGGCAACGTGGTGGCGGTGATGGACGTGCCGAAGGCCCACACCGACCGCTACGGCATCCTCAAGACCGGCAAGGAGAGCGGACGGCTGGTGGAGGCTCTTGGCCTGGTGGAGAAGCCGAAACCCGAGCAAGCCCCCTCCACCCTGTCGATCATCGGACGCTACATCCTGCAGCCCGACGTGTTCGGCCATCTCGACCAGCAAACGCCGGGCGCTGGGGGCGAGATCCAGCTCACCGACGCGATGGCGCAGATGTGCGGGCGCGGCCGGTTCCACGGCTACCGGTTCGAGGGCAAGCGCTTCGACTGCGGCGACAAGGCCGGCTTCATCGAAGCCAACATCGCCTATGCCCTCAGTCACCCCAAGATCGGGCGCAAGGTACGGGAGGCCGTGCTCGCCTTCGCGCAAGACTTGAAGCACTGAAAGACGTCAGGGGGAGTAGGCCGCCATGAAAATCGCAATGATCGGCGCCGGCTATGTCGGCCTGGTATCGGGCGCCTGCTTCTCCGAGTTCGGCCATCACGTCACCTGCATCGATCAGGACGAGCTGAAGATCGGGCGCCTGCGGCGCAACGAAATTCCGATCTACGAGCCTGGGCTGGACGCCCTGGTGGCGCGCAACGCCGCGGCCGGAAGCCTCAGGTTCGAAAAGGATCTCTCGGCGACGGTCGCCGATGCCGACCTGGTGTTCATCGCGGTCGGCACGCCCAGCCGGCGCGGCGATGGCTACGCGGACCTCACCTATGTGCGCGAGGCGGCAAAGCAGATCGCGCATGCGATGCGCGGCTATACCGTGGTGGTGACCAAATCGACCGTCCCTGTCGGAACCGGGCGCGAGGTGGCGGAGATCATCCGCGCCACCAACCCGAAAGCCGATTTCGACGTCGTCTCCAATCCGGAATTTCTGCGCGAAGGCTCGGCGATCGACGATTTCATGCGGCCGAATCGCGTGGTGATCGGCGCCGAGACCGAGCGCGGACGCGAAAAGATGCGTGAGCTCTATCGGCCGCTGTACCTCATCGAAACGCCGATCCTGTTCACGGGCCTCGAAACGGCGGAGCTGATCAAATACGCCGCCAACGGGTTCCTCGCGATGAAGATCTCCTTCATCAACCAGATCGCCGATTTGTGCGAGAAGGTGGGCGCGGACGTTCACGACGTCGCGCGCGGCGTCGGCCTCGATGGGCGCATCGGCCAGAAGTTCCTGCATCCGGGCCCGGGCTATGGCGGCTCCTGCTTCCCGAAGGATACGCGCGCGCTGGTCGAGATCGCGCGCCAGGCGAACGCGCCGATCGGCCTGATCGAGGCGACCGCGGACTACAACGAGGCGCGCAAGCTGAAGATGGCGGAGCGCATCGTCGCGGCGCTCGACGGCGCGCCGGCGGGCAAGGTGGTGGCGCTGCTCGGCCTCACCTTCAAGCCCAATACCGACGATATGCGCGAAGCGCCCAGCCTTGCGATCGCGCCGGCCCTGATCAAAGCCGGCGCCGAAGTGAAGGCGCACGATCCGGAGGGCATGGCCGAAGCCAGGAAGCTGATGCCGGACGTCTCCTACTGCGCCGATCCGTATGAGGCGATGACCGGCGCCGACGCGGTTGTGTTCCTGACCGAATGGAACTCCTACCGGGCGCTCGATCTGCGACGC
>DASYRS010000317.1:0-6778 GCA_036004205.1 Dongiaceae bacterium | reverse complement strand
TGCTCTGTTCGTCAAATGCGATTGCCCTGCCCGAAACAGGGGGAGGTCAGGGAGGGGGAAGCGAGCGACGACCCTAGCCGGCGGAGGCGCGGCTTCCCCCTCCCAACCCTCTCCCCTTCCGGGGAGGGGGAAAAGACAAGGGAAAGGGCTGAGGCTGCCGGGCTTGTTTCCCGCTGTTCCAAGGTGTTATGTGGGCTCCCGGAGCGAGGGATTCTGGGACAGAACGAGGGGAGACCCATGCCGGCTGCCGCGCCGAAGAAAATCCTGCTGGTCGATGACGACGACAATCTGCGCCGGACCCTGGCCGAGCAGCTCGCGTTGGACGGCGAGTTCGAGGCGGTGGAGGCCGCGACCGCGACCGAGGGCCTGCAAAAGGCCAAAGCCGGGCAATTCGACGTCATCCTGCTGGATGTCGGCCTGCCGGACGGCGACGGGCGCGATCTGTGCAAGGAAATGCGCCGCGCCCAGATCGCCGCGCCCATCATCATGCTGACCGCGGTCGAGGGCGAGGCGGACACCATCCGCGGCCTCGATTCCGGCGCCAACGATTACGTCACCAAGCCGTTCCGCCTCGGCGAGCTGGTGGCGCGGGTGAAGGCCCATCTGCGCCAGCACGAGCACAGCGAAGATGCCGTGCTGCATATCGGCCCGTACGTGTTCAAGCCTGCGGTCAAGATGCTGGTCGAGGAAGCGGCCAAGAAGAAGATCCGCCTGACCGAGAAGGAGGCGGCGATCCTGAAATACCTCTACCGCGCCGGTCCGAAGTCGGTGAGCCGCGAGACCCTGCTCGGCGAGGTCTGGGGCTACAACGCCGGCGTCACCACGCATACGCTGGAGACGCACGTCTACCGCCTGCGCCAGAAGATCGAGAAGGATCTCGGCAAGCCGGCGATCCTGGTCACGGACCAGGGCGGCTACAGGCTGGTGCCGTAGCCGGAAGGCAGAAGTCGGAAGTCGGAAGTCGGAAGTCGGAAGTCGGAAGTCTTACTCGATTCTCCGACTTCCGACTTCAGAATCCGCGCCCGGTTTTCGATCCTGGGGCGTTTCACCCTGGTGCCACCACGACGTGGGGCGACATGGGTCCTCGGGAGACGGCGATGAATACCAGTTCCATCGGTTTTGGCGGCGGCGCGAGCATGATGCGGTCGCTGCAGCAGCAATTGTTCAGCCAGATCGACGGCAATGCCGACGGGTCGATCAGCAAGACCGAGATGGAATCGGCGGTCACCGATGCCGGCGGCACCACCGAGGAAGCCGATGCCCTGTTCGCCAAGCTCGACAGCGGCGGCACCGGCAGCATCAACGGCCAGCAATTCGCCAGCGGCCTCAAATCCAGCCTGCTCGGCGATGGCATGATCTCGCAGCTGATCGGCATCCAGGAAGTGTCCGGCCCATCGGGCGGCGGGGCGGGCGGTCCGCCCTCGTTCATCTCGGATCTGTTCTCCACGATCGACGCGGACGGCGACGGATCGATCACCAAGGGCGAGCTGGAAGATGCCGTCGCCAATGCCGGCGGCACCGCCGAGGAGGCCGATGCGCTCTATGGCAAGCTCGATCCCGACGACACCGGCAGCGTTACCGAGGAGCAGTTTGCCGCGGCCATGATGCCGCCGCCACCGCCACCGCCGGCCACATCCGAAGCGGATGCGAGCGACAGCGAGGCGAGCAGCGCCAGCGCCACGGATTCGAATTCGGACGCCGCGACGACGGCCCTCCAGCTTCTGCTCGAGGCGATGGAGGATGCCCAGCAAAAGCAGGATGATTCCTCCAGCACGAACGCCGCTTCGAGCGCGTTCCAGGATCTGCTGAACTCCCTCGGCACGTCATCGGACGACGCCACCGGCGCGGCAGCCAACGCGAACCTGGCGGCCTCGGCGATGCAGGAGCTGGTGCAGCACTACGTACAGGCGCTCTCTTCGGCGTCGGCGGCAACGACCAGCACGGTCTCGACCACCGCCTGAGACGCGCGAGCCCTCACGGTCTCCGTCAATCCGGGCCGCTAGACGACGGTGTCGTCCGCGTGCGCGCCGAGCGAGACCGACAGGCGCCTGGTGACCTCAACCATCAGGTCCGGCGTATCGCGGTCGAGGCCGTAGACCGACAGCGGGAAGTTGAGCGGCTTCTGGATTTCCCAGATCGCGTCGTGCTGGTCGGGCGAAAGGATGCGCGCGGGATCACCGACCGCGATCCATCCGATCGGCACGCTGGAGCCGGGCGCAAGCCTGGTCTTCAGATGCACAGTCCCATTGACCCGCACTTCCGAGCCCTTGCCGATTTGCGCGCCGTGGAAGATCGAGGCGCCGGTGGCGATGAAGACCTCATCCTCGATGGTCGCGCCGGTGACGTGGGCGTGCGGGCCGATCAGGCAATGATCGCCGATTTGGCACGGGTGGCGCGGGCCGGCGCGCAATACGGCGTTCTCCATCACGATGACATTGCGCCCGATGCGAATCGCGCCCCCGGCTTCGCCGACGATGCGCGCGCCGTGCATTACGCGCGTGCCGGCGCCGATCTCCACATCGCCGCAGATGGTGGCGTCGGGCGCGACCCAGGCGGCGGGATCGATGCGCGGCGCCTTGCCGGCGTGGGCGATGATCATGGCGAGCCTCTTGTCATGCGGCGCGCGGGTTCTGCGCTTTCGCGGGATCGCGCGCATCGAACTTCTTGCGGGCGCCGTCGATCGAGCCGCGATGGTCGATCGCCCAGCCCGCCAGCGCCGAGACCGGCGAGAGCAGCGAACGGCCGAGCGCGGTGAGCTCGTATTCGACGCGCGGCGGTATCGAGGGAAAGACCGTTCGCGTCACCAGTCCGTCACGCTCGAGCGCGCGCAAGGTCAGCGTCAGCATGCGCTGGGAAATGCCGTCTACGGTGCGCTTCAGCTCGTTGAAGCGCATGGCGCCGCGCCCCAGCGTGAAGACGGTGAGGACGGTCCATTTGTCGCCGACGCGCGCCAGCACCTCGCTGACCGCCTGACAATTCTCGGACAGGTGACGCTTACCAGGTTTCATGGATGTGCCCTCGGTTTCAAACTTGTGCCTTCTTGCGCGACGCCTGGCAGTCACTTATTTAGCCCCAGGAACAATTCAATACCAGTCACATTTTGTTACCGGATAGAAGGACCCGAAAAGCATGGCTCTCCCCAAGGTCGCTGTCGTCAATGGCAGCCTGCGCAAGGATTCGATCAACAAGAAGCTGGCCCTGGCGATCGGCAAGCTGGCCGCCGGCAAGCTGGATCTGAAGCTGGTCGATCTCTCCGAGCTGCCGCTCTACAACCAGGACCTGGAGGCCAGTTATCCGGCGGCGGCGCAACGCGTGAAGGACGAGATCGCGGCGGCCGACGCGGTCCTGTTCGTGACGCCGGAGCATAACCGTTCGATCCCCGCCGCGCTCAAGAACGCGATCGACTGGGTGTCGCGCCCCTACGGCACCAGCAAGTGGGCCGGCAAGCCCGCCGCCATCGTGGGCACCTCCGGCGGCCAGGTCGGCACCGCGATCGCGCAGGACCATCTGCGCTCCATCCTGGTGGCGCAGGGCATCGCGCTCCTGGGGCGGCCCGAAGTCTATTTCCTCTACAAGGAGGGCGTGTTCGACGCTGAGCACACCGTCACCGACCCGCAGGCCAAGCAGATCCTGCAGGGCTTCATCGACGCGTTCGCGGGCTGGGTGGGCAAGCTGACGCACAGCCACTGAGGGGCCGCGCCGCAAGGGCGCGCCGCCTCCATCAATCGTCGAGCAAGCGCTTCTTGAGCCGCGTCAGGATGCGCTGAAACAGCGTGGAATCGTTCATCGCGCGCGCCAGGACCAGGCCGCCCTGGATCGTCGCCACCGCTTCCTCGGCGCGGCCCCGTGCCTTCTTGTGGCCGTGGCCGGCGCGGATCAGGGCGTCTTCCAGCGCAGCAGTCCAGGCGGCGAAATAGCCGCTGACGCGCGGGCCGAAACGGTCGCGCGCATCGTTCAGCGCCAGGGCGCCGACCAGGCAGATGCGCCGGCCGGACTCGAAATAGCGCTCCACCGCATCGAACATCTGCGCGATGGCGCGCGCGGCATCGGCGTCCTCGCGCAGCGGCTTGAAGATGTGGGCGGCGAACCAGGTGTCGATCTCCGCCAGGACGGCGGCCGCCATCTCTTCCTTTCCGCCAGGAAAGAAGTGATAGAGGCTGCCCTTGCCGAGGCCGGTGCGTTCGCCGATCGCCGACAGGCTGGCGCCCTCGAACCCATGCTCGCGGAACACCTCGCCCAGGGCCGGCAGGATATCAGCGCGTTCGTTGACGATCTTGGGCATCAGAGCCCCAGCGCGCTGAGGCCGGGATGATCGGCCGGGCGCGGCTTGGCACGGTCCCAATGATACTTGCGGTCGGCCGCCTTGATCGGGAGGTCATTGATGCTGGCATAGCGCAGGCGCATCAGGCCCTCCGCATCGAACTCCCAATTCTCGTTGCCGTAGGAGCGGAACCAGTTGCCGGCATCGTCGCGCCATTCATAGGCGAAGCGCACGGCGATGCGGTTGCCTTCGAACGCCCACAGCTCCTTGATCAGGCGGTAGTCGAGTTCGCGCGCCCATTTGCGTTTCAGGAATTCGACGATCTGGGCGCGGCCTTGCGGGAACTCGGCGCGGTTGCGCCATCGGCTGTCCTCGGTATAGGCGAGCGATACCCGCTCCGGGTCGCAGGAGTTCCAGGCATCCTCGGCCAGGCGGACTTTCTGGATGGCGGTCTCGCGCGTGAACGGCGGCAGTGGGGGCCTTGCCATGGCACATCTCCTTATAATGTACCGATCAGATAACACTTTACCAAACGGTACACAAGCGACGGATCAGCGCAGGATGGAATCCAGCACCGGCAGGGAGATGAGCGCGGCGGCCGCGATCAGGCCGAAACAGATGCGGCGGAACATGAGCTCGCTGGCAAGGCCGAACATGCGGGTGCCGAGATACATGCCGAGCGCGTAGCCGGGCGCGGTGATGGCGGAGAGCAGCAGCACCTCGCGCCCGAACAGGCCGGCGACGAGATAGCTCGCGCTTGCCACCACCGAGGTGCAGAGAAAGAACAGGATGATGTTGGCGCGGATGGTCACCGGCGCGGTCTGTCCGCCCAGCCAATAGGCAACGACCGGCGGGCCCGCGGCCTGCGCGACGCCGCTGAGGAAGCCGGCGGCGAGGCCGACACCGAGCGTCACCCGCGGCGTCGGCCTGCCGTGATAGCGCCAGCCCGACATCAGCAGCGCCAGCATCGCCAGGATCAGGATCGCGATGAACCAGCGCAAGCCGGTCGGGTCGAGATGCGTCAGCAGCAGCGTGCCGAGCGGAATGCCGACCAGCGCGCCGAGGCCCATGATCGCGACCTCGCGCCGCCGCGCCTGGCGCCACGCATTCCTGAGCAGGCCGACCTGGATGATGCCGTCCACCACCAGCAGGATCGGCGCGCCGATCTGCGGCCCGACCGCCGCGCTTGCCAGCGGCATGAAAATGAGTGCCCCGCCGAAGCCCGAGAACCCGCGCGCCAGCGACGCGAGGAAGCCGGCGACGACGAGGTAGATCACGGGGCCCTGCCAATGGCCGTCGGGGAAATAACCGGAAATCTGGCCGCTCATCGCGCGTGCTTCTGCAGCAGCCAGCGCAGGATGAGAGCCAGCATGGTCGCGCCGAGCGTGGCGCCGGTCATGACGTGGAAGGAGAGCGGCCAATCCCGCGGCCCCTTCACCAGCAGCCCCAGGATCAGCGGGCCGAAGAAGACGCCGATGTTGCGCGCCGCCATCACGATGCCGAAGGCGCCGGCGCGCGCGGTGCCGCCGACGATGCGGTGCGGCACCTGGAACAGGCAGGTCGGCACGATGCCGGCGCCGATGCCGTAGAGCAGCAGCAAGGCGATGCCGGCCCAGCCCTCGGCGAACGGCGCCGCGATCCATACCAGCGCCTGCGAGGCGAGGCCGAGGATGAGCGTGCGCAGCAGCGGCATGCCTTTGCCCAGCGCCCAACCAGTCAGGATGTTGAAGCCCAGCAGCACCACGACCGGCAGCAGATAGGCGCCGACCGATTCGCGCAGAGAGAGCCCGTAGCGAATCTCGAGATAGGAGGTGAGCCAGGTCATGAAGGCGAAATACTGGCCCGACCACAGCGTGAAAACCGATCCGCCGAGCCAGAGCAGTTTTTTCTGCCGCGATGACAGAACGTCTTCGGCGGTCGCTTTGCGGGTAAGGGCGGCGGCGCTGCGCCGGCCGAGCAGCACCAGGCCGAGCGCGAGCACGATGCCCAGCCACCACAGGATCCGCCAATCGGGAAATTGCGCGGCGACCAAGGCGCCGACGATCTGGCCCATCGGGATCCAGCCCGCGAGCAAGCCGGTCACCAGCGGCAGATCGCGCGGCGCGGCGGCTTGCGCGGCGATCGCCGGTCCGGCGATGGCGCAAACCGCGAACCCCAATCCCTCGAGCCCGCGCCCGGCCAGGAACAGGATCGCGGAATCCGGCCAGAGCAGTGCCAGCCCGCCGCCCAAAGCCGTCACCAGCCCGGCGATGGCGAGGCCGCGGCCTAGCCGCCCGTTGCCTTGCAGCCAGCGTCCTAACGGTTGGGAAACCATAAGGCCGATAAGGGCATAGACCGACATGAAGCCGGCGGCCACCGCCGGGTCGTGCGGATGGGCGCGCAGCAGATCGGGCAGGATCGGCGGCAACTTGAACTGCTGGTAGGCGCAGGCGCAGCTCACCCCGACACCGAGGGCTACCCCCGGCCACCAAGTCCTGTGATGGAATTCACCAGCCCCTACAGGACCCGTGGCCATTC
>DASYRS010000316.1:0-15916 GCA_036004205.1 Dongiaceae bacterium | reverse complement strand
GAATTGCGCGGGATAGGGCGCGAGGTCGGCGAGCTCGGCCTTCAGGCTCTTGCCGATTGCATCCGTCACTGTCCGGCCCAAGCGGCGATCGATCAGCGCGACCTCGCCGCCGCTGACATCGATGCGCGGGCAATGGAGCGCGGCATCCAGGTCCATGCCGAAATCCACCAGGAAAGACAGGATCTGCGCCACCGCCGGCATGATCTTGCGCCCGCCGGACGCGCCGATGGCGAGCGCGCCGATGCGCGGGGACAGCGCGACCGTCGGGCACATGTTGCTGAGCGGGCGCGCGCCGGGGCGGATCGAGTTGGGCTTGCCCGGCACCGGGTCGAACCACATCATGCCGTTGTTCATGAGGATGCCGGTCGAAGGCGACAGCACGAAGGAACCGAAGCGCGACAGCAAGGTCTGGGTCCAGGCGACGACATTGCCGTATTGGTCGGCGACGCAGAAATGGCTGGTGCAGCTAGGCCGCGTCTCGCTGCCGGCGGCTTCCTTGTTGGTCGCGCCCATGTTGGCGAGGCGGTCGCGATAGGCGCGATCGAGCGCCGCGGCATAGGTGGCGTAGTGCGCCGCGGCCGGCGCCGCGCCTTTCGCGATGGCCGGCAGATTTTCCATCCAATCGCCCAGCACGCGCTTCAGCGTCGGCCCGGCGGTGAGGCCGGAGGGCGCGAACACCTTCGCATCGCGATAGGCGATCTCCACCGGATCGATGAAGCGCGCCTGATAGCGCTCCAGGTCGCCGCGCGAGATCCTGCTGCCGGCGGCCTGCAGGTCGCGGATCAGATCGGCGGCGATGTCGCCGCGATAGAACCGCTCCGGCCCATCGGGCGCGGCAAGTTTCTTCAGCGTGTCGATCAGGCGGCCCAGCTTCAGGAACACCGGCACGCCCTCCTCGAACGGCTGCGGCACGCGCCCGCCGGGCAGGTAAAGATCGCGCGTCGCCTCGAAGGCGGCGAGGCCCTTGGCCTCCACCAGCAGCGACATGGCGCCGTACCAATCGAGGCTGAGGCCGCGCTCCGCCAAGGCGATGGCCGGCTGCACCAGATCGCCCCAGGGCAATCGTCCATAGGTGCGATGCGCCAAGGCCAGGCCGGAGACGAGACCCGGAACGGCGACGGAGTACGGGCCGAGGATGTTGCGATCGTCCTTGACGCCCGGCCAACCGAAAAACCCCTCCGCGGTCGGGCCGCCGGTCAACGGATAGTCGGCGGGGTCGATGGCTTCGGGCGCGATCATGCCGTAATCGAGGCACCGCACCTCGCGCTTCTCGGCATCCCATAGGGTTGCGAAACCGCCGCCGCCGAGGCCGCTCATCCAGGGCTCGACCGCGCCCAGAGCCAGACTGACCGCAACCGCGGCGTCCACCGCATGGCCGCCCGCGCCGAGGATGCGGGCGCCCGCCGCCGCGGCGTCGCGCGACTGCGCGGCGGCGAGACCGTCGCGGCACCGCACCGCCGGTTTGGCATAGAGCACGCTGGGTGGAACCAATAGGTCGTTCATGTGTGATCGCCGCCCCTGTTTTTGTGGCGAGTCGCGATGCTAGACTTCTCCAATCTCGAGGGGAAGCGGATGAAAATCGGCTGGGATCTGGCAGTGGGCGCGGCGATCCTCATCGGCGCGCTGGCTTTGCGCGCGGTCGATCCCTTGCCTCTGCAACAGCTCCGCAACCTGACCTTCGATTCCTATCAACGCCTGAAGCCCCGCGCCTATGACCCCGCCGGCCAGGTCGTGATCGCAGCCATCGACGAAAAATCGCTGGACAAGTTCGGTCAATGGCCTTGGTCGCGCACCACCTTGGCCAGGATCGCGGACCGGCTGACCGAGCTGGGGGCGGCGGCCGTCGCGTTCGACGTGATCTTTGCCGAGTCAGATCGCACGTCGCCGATGGCCGTCGCCGCCGCTCTGCCGGCCGATCCCCAATACGAGCCGGTGCGCGTGCAACTCGCGACATTGCCCGATCCCGACGCGGAATTCGCGGCGGCGTTGGGGCGTTCGCCGTCGGTCTTGGGGTTCGCCTATTCGGATGACGCCCAATTGAAGGAGCGCCCGCCGATCAACTACCAATACAGCATCACGGTGATTGGTCCCGAAGGATCCAAAGCGGAAGTCCTGCGCCAAGTCCGTGGCGGCGCCTACGCGACCCTGCCATTGCCGATGCTGATGAAGGCAACCCACGGATTGGGCGAGGTGCAGGCCGGAGAACCGGACGTGGACGGTATCGTGCGGCGTGTGCCCATGATGGTGCGAGTGGGCGACGACCTCTTCAACACGTTCGCGGGCGATGTGCTGAGGGTCGGCGTGGGCGGACAGACTACGCAGGTCAAGGTTACGTCTGACGGCGACATCGATAAGATGCGGATCGGGGAAGCGATCCTTCCGGTCAACCAACGTGGCGAACTGTTGTTGTACGATACCGGTCTTGAGCCGAGGCGACGCATTTCGCTGGCTGACATATTCGAGACCGACTTCGATCCCTCTCATGTTGCTGGCCGTCTTGTCATGATCGGCGCCATTGCCGCCGGCTTCCAGGATATTCGCTCCACGCCTTTGGCGCCTTACATGCCCGGCGTGGAAATTCACACCCAGATCCTGGAGCAGATTCTCGGCGGCCAGTATCTCACGCGTCCTTACAACGCGGACCATCTCGAGATGGTGTATCTCGGCTGCTTCGGATTGGTGCTGCTGGGCTTTCTGTATCGCCGCAGCGCAATCACCGGCACCGTCGTCCTCGTCGCCGCCATCGCGATCACGATCGGCGCGTCCTGGTGGCAATTCGCCGAAAGGGGCTATCTGTTCGACCCGATCTATCCGGGTCTCGCCGCTGTCGTGATGTTCGGCACCGGCACTCTGGTCAACTACCTGCGGGTGGAGCGCGAGAAGCGCAACGTGCGCATCGCGATGGGACGGTATCTGTCGCCCGTGCTGGCCGACCAGGTCAGCCAGCACCCCGAGCAACTGAAGCTGGGCGGCGAATTGCGCGAATTGACGCTGATGTTCTCCGACATCCGCGGCTTCACCCACATCTCCGAATCGCTCGACCCGCAGGCGCTGACGCAACTGATGAATTCGTTCCTCACGCCCATGACCCGGGTCATCCAGGAGCGCGAGGGCTTCATCGACAAGTATATCGGCGATTGCATCATGGCGTTCTGGAACGCGCCGATCGACGTGCCGAGCCACGCGCAGAAAGCCATCCTGGCGGCGTACGACATGCGCGCGGAACTGAAGCGCGTGAACGCCATGCTGAAGGAGAACGCCGCCAAGAATGCGACGCCGGAGGTCGAGCTGAAATTCGGCATCGGCCTCAATTCCGGCATTTGCTGCGTCGGCAACATGGGATCGGAACAGCGGCTCGAATATTCCGTGCTGGGCGATACCGTGAACATCGCCTCGCGGCTGGAAGCCTTGTCGCCCGCTTATGGCGTCGATCTGGTGATCGGCGAGGAGACGGCGAGCGGCGCCTCCGAACTCGCGCTGCTAGAACTGGACCGGGTGCGGGTCAAGGGCAAGGTGCTGCCGATCCACATCTATACCGGGCTGGGCGACCGGGCGGTGGCGGCGAGCCCCGATTTCGAGCGCTTGCGGGCTGCCCAGGACCGTCTGTTGACCCACTACCGTGCCAAGGAATGGGACCAGGCGGAGGCCGCGATCGCCGAGTGCCGGGCGCTGGCGCCGGAGCTTCTGCATGGTCTTTACGAGCTTTATGCCAGGCGAATCGCCGTCTATCGCGCCGATCCGCCGCCCGCCGACTGGGATGGCGTCTATGAAGCCAAGACCAAGGCGGGGTAGAACAGGGCCATGACGCTGCGTCGATCTCTTCCCCCGACGGCCTCCTTTCCTAACCCGCGAGCGGGGAACGGGGCCTAGCCATGCTCGATATCGGGCTCATCGTTTTCGGGATCACCGGGCTGTTGGCGCTGACCAGCCTGCTGCCGGCCTTGGCGCAGCGGCTGAGGCTGCCTTATTCGGTGCTGCTGGCCCTGGCGGGCAGCGCGCTCGGCCTGCTGGTGGCGGCGCGCGATGCGATGCCGGAAGGGTTCATGGGAACCGACTTCCTGACGGCCTTGGCCAGCTTCCATATCTCGTCGGAAGCGTTCCTGGTCATCTTCCTGCCGACCCTGCTGTTCGAGACCGCGCTCGCGATCGACGTGCGGCGCATGTTGAACGACCTCGCGCCGATCCTGTTGATGGCGGTGATCGCGGTGGTGATCTGCATGGTGGTGGTGGGCGTTACACTCGCCAGCATCACCTCCTATGGCCTGATCGCCTGCCTGACGCTCGGCGCCATCATCGCGACCACCGACCCGGCGGCGGTGGTCGGCGTCTTTCGCGAGATCGGCGCGCCCCAGCGCCTGACCATGCTGGTCGAAGGCGAAAGCCTGCTGAACGACGCCGCCGCCATCGCCTTGTTCAGCATGCTGGCCGGCATGCTGCTGGCGGGGCAGGAGGCGGCGTGGGGCGGCGTCGCGGTCGATTTCCTGGTGAAGTTCCTTGGCGGCGCGGCGGTTGGCGGGGCGATGGGCCTCGCCGTCTGCTACCTGTTCCCGCTGCTGAAGGGCTTCACCACGGCGGAAATCACCCTCACTGTCGCGCTCGCCTATCTCAGCTTTTTCGTCGGCGAGCATTATTTCCACGTCTCGGGCGTGGTCGCCTGCGTTGCCGCCGGGCTGGTGGTCGGCTCGCTCGGCCGCACGCGCATGTCGCCCCGCACCCACGAGCAGATGGAAGGCGCCTGGGGCCAGCTCGGCTTCTGGGCCAATTCGCTGATCTTCCTGTTGGCCGCCATGCTGGTGCCGGAGATCATGCAGCGCACGAGCTGGGCCGAGTTCGGCATCATCGTAATGGTCTATGTCGCGGCCCTGATCGCGCGCGTGATCGTGGTCGGAGGATTGCTGCCGCTCCTGACCGCGGTCGGCATCGCGGAGCGGGTCAGCAACCGCATCAAGGGCGTGGTGGTGTGGGGCGGCCTGCGCGGGGCGATCTCGCTGGCGCTGGCCCTCGCGGTCGTCGAGAACCCGGAGGCGTCCGGTCCGCTGCGCGACTTCATCGCAACCAGCGTGACCGGCTACGTGCTGATGACCCTGTTCATCAACGGCACGACCTTGCGGCTGCTGATTCACTGGCTGAAGCTCGACCGCCTGTCGGTGCTGGATCGCGGCCTGCGCGACCGCGCCTTGTCGCTGGCGATCGAGGAGATCGACCAGGAGGTCCGCGCCATCGGCCGGCGCGAGGGCCTCGCCTCCGCCGCCATCGACATGATCACCACCCGCTACGCGATGCAGCTCAATCACTTCCGCCGCATGCGCGCGGGCCGCGGCGATCTGATGCTGGACGAGCTGCTGTCGGTCGGCCTCGCCATGCTGAGCGCGCAGGAAGAGGCGCGCTATTTCAAGAATTTCAAGGACGGCATCATGCCGCGCCGGATCGCCGCCACCCTGCTCAACGATGCCGGAAAGCTGCGCGAGGCGGCGCGCTTCACGGGCCGCGTCGGCTATGCGGACGCCGCGCTCCAGACCCTGCGCCACGATTGGCGGATGAATCTCGGCATCTGGCTCAACCACCGGCTGGGCATCGAATGGCTGCTGGCAGGTTCGCTGGCGGAGCGCTGCGAGACGTTGCTGAACCGCCGGCTGGTGGTCGGCGAGCTGCTGGGCTTCTGCCGCGACCGGTTGACCGCGCTGCTGGGGGAAGAGACCGCGATCGAGATCCGCGGCCTGATCCTCGAGCGCACGCGCGCGATCGACGAGGCGTTGACCGCATTGCGCCTGCAATATCCCGATTTCGCGCGCGAGCTGCAAAGCCGTTATCTCGGCCGCATCGCGCGCCAGATGGAGACCGACCGGTACGATGAGTGGAAGGACCGCGCCATCGTCGGCGGCGAAGTGGCGGAGGCGCTGGCGCGCGACCGCGACCAGCGCTGGGCCGATCTCGACAAGCAGGGCCGGCTCGACGTCGCCCTGTCGGCGGCCGAGCTGGTGGAGCGGGTGCCGCTGTTCGCCAAACTGGCGGCGGACAAGCGCACCTTGATCGCGCGGCTGCTGAAACCGCGCATGACCCTGCCAGGCGATCCCATCGTGCGGCGCGGCCAGCGCGGCGATGCCATGTATTTCATCGCCTCCGGCGCGGCCGTGGTGTTGATCCCCGGCAAGCCGGTGGAGCTGGGCAGCGGCGAATTCTTCGGCGAGCTCGCCTTGCTGACCGGCCAGCCGCGCAACGCCGACGTCGTCTCCCTCGGCTATTGCCGCCTGCTGGAGCTGAACTCGCGCGACTTCCAGGACCTGCTGGCGGGCGATGCCGATCTCAAGCGCGCCATCGAGGCGGTCGCGGCCGAGCGCATGCACCCGCACCGCGGCGAGCTCCGCGCCGATCGGCAGGTCGGGCGCTAGTTCATCCAGCAAGGCAATCCATTTGAACAAAGACAATCATCTGCGGGGCATCCTGTTCCTGCTGGGTTCGGGGATCGTGTTCACGATTCTCGATTCGCTGGCCAAGGAAACCTCGCTCTTCATTCCGGTGCTGCAGGTCGCCTGGGGCCGCTATGTGTTCCATGTCGTGTTCCTGCCGTTCTACGCGGAGCGGCCCACCGGCGCGGCGTTCTGGGCGGCGAAGCGCTGGACCCGCATGTTCGCGACCAGGCATCCGTGGCTGCAGATCGCGCGCTCGCTGCTGCTGCTCGGCGCCACCTTGTTCTTTTTCGGCGCGGTCAGCTATGTGCCGCTGGCCGAGGCGCAGGCGGTCGCCTTCATCGAGCCGCTGCTGATCACCGGCATCGCGCACTTTTTCCTGAACGAACGCGTCGGGATCCGGCGCTGGCTGGCGATCGCGGTCGGATTCATCGGCGTGATGGTGGTTATCCACCCGGGCTTCGGCTCGTTCCATTGGGGCATGCTGCTGTCGCTCGGCTCGGCGGGGTGCGGCTCGATCTACGCGACCCTGACGCGCATCGTCTCGCGCAACGATTCGGCCGGCACGTCGCTGGCCTATGCCGGTCTCGCCGGCTTCGTGGGATTGAGCCTGCTGATGCCGTTCGTCTGGCAGCCGGCGTCTTCCTATGTCTGGATGCTGTTCTTCGCTCTCGGCATTTCCGGCGGGCTCGGCCATTACCTGATGATCAAGGCTTTCGGTACCGCATCGGGCGGCACGCTCGCGCCCTTCATCTACGTGCAGATGCTGTGGATGGTGATCATCGGCTTTGCGTGGTTCCACGATTGGCCGGCGATCACCACCTGGATCGGCATCGCCCTCATCGTCGGATCGGGCCTCTACGCATTGCATCGCGAGCGCATCCGGGCCCGCGATCGCGCGCGGATTTCCGCACGTTCCTAAGGCCTTACAGTGCGTGATGAAATGGCCCAAAAGGGCCAACGCGCTGCGCTGGCGCGGGCCCGAGGGGAGGGCTATAAGCATGGCGGGATTGGCGCCCTGAAGGAACGGTGCGCCCGGATAAAAAAGGGAGGATGACATCATGAATCTCGAGCAAGCAAAATCACTGGATGCGAAGGCGCTGCACAAGGCGGCGGCCAAGCTGAAGCCCGAAACCCGCCACTTCATCGACGGCACGTTCGTCTCCTCGAAGAAGGGCAAGACCTTCCAGACCATCAACCCCGCGACCGGCGACGTGATCGCCGAGGTCGCGCGCGGCGATGCCTCGGACGTCGACGCGGCGGTGAAGGCGGCGCGCAAGGCGTTCAAGTCGGGCGTGTGGTCGCGCATGGCGCCGCGCGACCGGATGAGCATCGTCTACAAGTTCGCCAGGCTGATCGAGGAGAACGCGCTGGAATTCGCGCTGCTCGACACCACCGACATGGGCAAGCCGATCAGCGAGATGCTGAACATCGACATCCCCGGCGCGGTGATGACGTTCAACTATTTCGGCGAGACCATCGACAAGATGGAAGGCCAGGTCACCGCGACCGCGGCCACCGAATTCCACTACATCCTGCGTCAGCCGCTGGGCATCGTCGGCTGCATCGTGCCGTGGAACTATCCGCTGATGATGGCGGCCTGGAAGACCGCGCCGGCCCTGGCCGCCGGCAATTCGGTCATCCTGAAGCCGGCGGAGCAATCGCCGCTCTCGGCCAACCTGCTGGCGAAGCTGTTCATGGAAGCGGGCGGTCCGGCCGGCGTCTTCAACATCGTGCATGGCCTTGGCGAAGAGGCGGGCAAGGCGCTGGCGCTCCATAACGATGTCGACAAGATCGGCTTCACCGGCTCGACCGAGGTCGGCAAGCTGATGATGGTCTATGCCGGCCAGTCGAACATGAAGCGCGTGACCACGGAATGCGGCGGCAAGACCCCGCAGATCATCACCGGCGATGTGCCCGACCTCGACACCGCCGTGCAGTACGCGGTGAATGGCATCTACGGGAACCAGGGCGAGGTGTGCAATGCCGGCTCGCGCCTGATCGTCGATGCCAAGATCCATGACGAGTTCGTCTCCAAGTTCCTGGACAAGGCGAAGAAGAGCTTCAGCCCTGGCGATCCGCTCGACCCGTCGACCACCATGGGCCCGCTGGTCACCAAGGAGCAGCAGAAGCGCGTGCTCTCCTATATCGACATCGGCAAGAAGGAAGGCGCCAAGCTTGCCATGGGCGGCGCCACGCCCAAGGGCCTGGACAAAGGCTGCTATGTCGCGCCGACTCTCTTCACCGGCGTCAAGAACGACATGCGCATCGCCAAGGAGGAGATCTTCGGCCCGGTGACCGGCGTGCTCAGCTACAAGAAGCTGGACGATGCGATCGCGATGGCCAACGATTCGATCTATGGCCTTGCCGCCAGCATCTGGACCTCGGACGTCTCGACCGCCCACAAGGCGGCGCGCGACATCGAGGCGGGCATCGTCTGGGTCAATTGCTTCGACCACGGCGACATGACCTCGATCTGGGGCGGCTTCAAGCAGTCCGGCATGGGCCGCGACAAGTGCCTGGAGACGTTGACCACCGTCACCCAGACCAAGTCGGTGTGGATGCATCTGGGCTGAGGCCTGGCGCATTGATAGAGTGCGAGGGCGGGAGGAAACTCCCGCCCTTTTTCTTGGGGGATTCACGGAATGAAGTTGATCTCGATGAGATGGAGCCTGCTCGCCATGGCCTTCGCGCTGTTGAGCTGCGCGACGCCGGTCGATCCGCTCGAAGCCAAGGCAAGCGATGGCGACCCGGTCTCGGCGTGCCTGCTTGTCGCCCGCAGTCTTCACAGCTGCGCGCTCGCGAAGCAGAAATGGGAAGGGGGCCAGATTGCCTCTCGTCCCGCTTGCATCGATGAGGGCATTGGCAAGCGGCAGCAAGGCTATCTCGACAAGGCCAATGCAGGCCTGCACGATCATCAGATTGGCCAAGTGTTGTTTCAAGCCAATCGGGTCCTGCTGTCCGCCACGGCGGCGCTGCTGCAGATAGGTCGTGCAGACGAGGTGATCGAATCCACCGACAAGCTCAAGGATACCTGCGCTGATCTTGCTGATCTGCCAAAAACCTAGTCGAGAATCCCGGTCGGCTATTTCCTGCCCTAGTTCCGTGTCAGCGCAGCCAGCTCCGGGTCGTCCGCCGACACCGCCTCGAACGAGGCCATCAATTCCTCGGGCACGCGCTTGGGGCGCCCGCTCTTGAGATCGACATAGACCCACTTGGTCTCGGCGCGGGCGAGGATGCGGCGATCATCCACGCGGCGAAACAGGTAGCCGCGCGAAACCTCGCGCAGTTCCAGGCTGGCGGCCCACGTGAAGATCTCGATGCGATCGCCGGGGAACGCCGGACGCAGATACTCGATGAAATGCGAGCGCACGACCCAGGCCGCGCCGATCTCGAGGTAGCGTGCCATCGGCCAGCCGTTCGCCGTCGAGTGTCCGGTCGCGACGTCCTGCATCCAGGCGACGTAGCGCTGGTTGTTGACGTGGCCGAATTCGTCGGTCGCGTCCTCGGTCACGGTCAGGTCCTGTCGGAATATCCTCGGCATCGCTCCCCGGCGTCGGCAGCAAGAATTGTACAAGCAAACGGCCCGCCGGATCGTTCCGGCGGGCCGCTTCAATTCACTCCCCGATCAGGTCAGCGCGCTCGGGCGCGGCGGGCGGGGCGCCGGGCGGCCTTGACGGCGATGGCCGGCAACCCGGTGTGCAGGTGGCGAACCTCCCCCGCGATCCGGCCCAGGACATTGTCCTTCAGCGGGGCCACTTGGAGGCGGTCGGGTCTGGATTCGCCCGGCATGACGAAGCCGTGCGGCGTCGCCGGCACGAACCCGAATCTCTTGTAGTACTCGACGTCGCCGACCAGCAGCACGAGGTCGTGGCCAAGCTGCGCGGCAAGATCGAGGGTCTTGAACATGAGGGCGCGGCCGATGCCCTTGCCGGCGCGGTCCTGCGCGATCGCGAGCGGACCCAGCAGCAAGGCGGAATGGCCGGTCTCGCCGACCAGGATCGGCCAGTAGCGGATGGCGCCCACTAGTCGGTCACCTTCCAGCGCGATCCAGCTCAGCTCCCGAACGGGGTCGACGCCCTCTCGGAACAGGTAGGAAGCCTTGTGGAACCGTGCCGGGCCAAACACCTCGTCGTACAGACGTTCGACGGTGCCTGCCAGCACGGCCGGCTCAGGTTTGATCAGGTACTCGGGTTTGATGAGTTTCATCGGTGGTGATCCTTCTCAACAGGTCTTCGAACGTTTCGCCGGTTTGCCCGACCGTCCGTCGCCCGGAGGATCACTTCGCTAATGGAAGTGCTCCGATCCTTGCGTACGAACGACCATCCCGCCCGGCAGGGTCTTGGGGATACGTCGTCGGTGACGCAAGGCGTACATCAAAGCACTCATTCGCAGTTTCGACTGGGCGCGGAAAATACATCAAAGCGCCGACTGTGCAAATAGGAAATTTCAGCGCGGGCGCAAGGGGCTGCTCGCAGAATCGTGTGTAATGCTTTCGATATGGTTACCGGAGCGGATTTGGCGGCTGCGCCGCAGGGCCGTGCGAGTGGCGCTCAGCGCATCACGGTGACGGGCGTAGTGGTCACCGCACGACGGTGACGGGGCAGTGGGCGCGCGTGACGACGTCCTCGGCGACCGAGCCCAGCAGCATGCGCTTGGCGCCGGTGCGCCCTTCCGAGCCGACGATGATGTGGCGATAGCCGTTGCGCTCGGCATAGGAGACGATCGCCTCCGCCGGGTCGGAGCCGTAGGCGCGCACCAGCCGGACGCTGAGCAATTTGTGCTGCAAGGCGGTCTTCAGCGCGGCCAGCAGCTCCTTGTCCGGCGGCAGATCCTCCGCCTTCACGCGCTTCTCGTCCCACACCTCGGGCGCCGTCTCCAGCGCGCCATCGGCCACCAGCAGGAAGGTGAGCGGCCGCCCCAGCTCCTCCGCCAGGGTGGCCGTGTAGGCCACGGCCTTCTCGGAAGGCGGTGAACCGTCGGTGGCGCACAGCAGGCGTTCGGTGCTCACGTCATCCTCCGCTTTGGCGATCTGGGATCATGATAGCGCCGCCGCCGACTCCCGGCGATAGGGCACTACCGGTCTGGCTGCGCTACAATGCGGCGAGGACGTTAGCAATTCGTTAGGGATAACGATGCCGCCAAAGGTGAGAACTGCCCGCTGCGCCTGTGAGCGCCTGCAGGTTCCACAGCGGCACGGTTGATGGCCTGGGCGGAACGCGCGAGCGGGCCAACGACGGCGTCTATCACCGCCTCGATCGCGAACACCTGCAGCGCTACCTCGGCGAGATATGCTTCCGTTGGAACTGCCTTATGCGATTCCGGGAGCTCGATCGTGCCAGGCGCTGGCGGTGGGTGATCAGGCTCAATCCGCTCTGGAATCAGCTCCGCAAGCATCGGTCGCCGCATTCGGCGGACGCCGAACTACGGCTTCGAGGTCGTTGGCAATCCGCTGCTCTTCCCTATCGCGAATCGCCAAAACCTAGGCTGTCAGCGCGGCTGGCGTCAGCTTAGGATCGCAAATAGACGCCACTCACCTGGCACGCCTTTAAGGATTTGAATGCCGCGATCGGCGAAGGTGATGCCGGCGCCCGCCACGAGATCTTTCACCGTGCCAGAGACCAGAACTTCGCCGCCGCTGGAGAGGGCGGCGATTCGTGCCCCGATGTGGACCGCGATGCCGGTGAGATTATCGCCTTCGGCGATGCATTCGCCGGTGTGAATGCCGGCGCGGACTTTGAGTTGCAGCGAGGCCAGTGCAGCCTGTTCGATCGCCAGCGCACAGCGGATCGCCCGCGCTGGACCATCGAATGCCGCGAGGAAACCGTCGCCGGCGGTCCTGAGTTCGCGCCCACGGAAGCGGACAAGTTCGGCCCGCACGAGCGCGTTATGCCGCGCAAGGAGGTCGTGCCAGCGTTGATCGCCTAGCTCTGCGGCTCGGCTCGTGGAATCCACGATATCGGTAAACAGCACGGTTGCCAGCACCCGATCAGGTTCTGGTTTCTGGCGAACTCCGGTCAGGAACTCCTCGATCTCGCCGAGCAAGGATTCTTGGTCCCCCACCCACGCCAGGTGATCGGCTCCATCAAGCGCCACAAACTTGGCGTTTGGTATTTGACTCGCGATGTATTGCCCTTCCGCCAGTTTGGCGTCATGGTCGCCGCGTCGTTGCAGTACCAGCGCCGGAACTCTGATGGCCGGCAAGATGCCGCGAATGTCGATCTCAGTGTTGGTGCGCCCGAGCACGAGGGCGGCGCTTGGGCTGGCGCTTAGCCGCAGATAGGTCGACCACCATTCCGCGAACGCTGGGTCATTGGCGCGGCTCGGGGCCAAGCTTGGCAGGTCGACGACGCCGCCCCAGTCCGTCTCAATGAGTCGTAGCCATTCTTGCCGTTGCTCGCTCGTCGGCGCCCACGGATAGTCGGGCGACCAAATGCGCTTTGCAAAGATGCCGCAGGTGATCAGCGCGGCGGTCTGTGTCGGACAGGTTGCGGCGAACAGCGCGCACATGCTGCCGCCCTCCGACACACCGAAGAGGGCGGGCCGCTCGGAGCCAGCGGCCGCCATCACCGCGCGCATGTCGTCCATGCGTTGCTCAAGCGTCGGATAGCCCACGTCCCGATCGGACAGACCGGTGCCGCGCTTATCGAACCTAATGACGCGCGTAAACGAGCCGAGACGTTCGAGAAACCGCGCATACGACGGCTCCTCCCACGCGTACTCGAGATGCGAGACCCAGCCCGGCACGCAAAGGAGATCGATCGCCCCCGAGCCGAACACCTGGTAAGCGATGCTGACTGTGCCGCTCTTGGCGTAGTGTGTGCGCGGTCGGTTCATACTCGGCGCCAGGGTGCTGCTGTCCCGACCTGGTACAAGGCAATTATGGCCACGCCGGCAACGGAAAACCAGGACCTGGGCCCGAGTTGCTGGCGCGTCAGTCGCCGTCCGCACACAGCAGCGAAACCCTATTCACCTTATCGATCAGTCGTTTAGCGTATTCACCATCGTCAAAAGCGGCTCTTGTTCCATACCTTGTAGGTCGCTCGTAAGAACCTTTGTTATGTGTGTAATTGGGAACGCTTTAGCGCTCAGCCCTCGTGCTTCAGCGGGCGGGCGAGCAGGGCGCTGATCGCCTGGTCGATCTCGACCCGGCCGGAGAGGATGGCGGCGACCGTGCTGGCGATCGGCATGTCGACCTGCAGCCGCGCCGCCAGCGCCTCGAGTGCCCCGGCCGTCGGCACGCCTTCGGCGATGCTGCGGCGCTGGCTGAGGATCTCCGCCAGCGCGCGGCCGCGCCCGAGCTCGAAGCCGAGCGAGGCGTTGCGCGATTTCATCGAGTTGCAGGTCAGCACCACGTCGCCCACTCCGGCGAGGCCCAGCATGGTCTCGGCGCGGCCGCCGAGAGCCTGGCTGAGGCGCGCCAGCTCGGCGAGGCCGCGCGTCACCAGGGCGGCGCGCGCATTCTCGCCCAGGCCCCGTGCCATCACGACTCCGCAGGCGATCGCGAGCACGTTCTTGGCCGCCCCCGCCAGCTCGACACCGACCGGGTCCAGGCTGCCATAGGGCCGGAAGGCGCCATGCGACAGCGCCTGCATCAGCGCTTCGTTGAGCGCGGCATCGGGGCTCGCGATCACCACCGCCGTCGGCAGGCCGGCCGCCACTTCGCCGGCGAAGCTGGGACCGGAGAGGACCGCGACCGGCGCCTCCGGCAACAGCTCCGCCGCGACGTCGGTCAGGAGCAGGCCGCTGCCCAGCTCGATGCCTTTGGCGCACAGCACCAGCGGCGTGCCGGCGCGCCAGGCGCCGCGCGCGGCGGTGCAGAAGGCGCGCAGGTGCTGGGCGGGCTGGACATAGAGCACGGCATCGCCCGCCAGCGCGTCCGCCAGCCGGCCGGGGACCGGGATCTCCCCCGGCAGTGTGGCGCCGGGCAGGTAGTCGGGATTTTCGCGGGCGGCGGCGATGGCCGCCGCCGCTTCCGGCCGCCTGGCCCACAAGGTGGGCTTGCGGCCCGCGCGCGCCGCCTGCAGGGCCAGGGCGGTGCCCCAGGCGCCGGCGCCCGCGATGCCGAGGGATTGGATTTGCATCAAGTGCTCGCTTCCGCCTGTGACCAAGGGGCCGATTGCGCGCCGCCAAGCAGCCCCTGTAATCTGCCCTGCAATGAGACGTAAGGCGAGATGGGTCGTGCAGGCGTCGGTTCGGCGGAACCCTTTCATGCGTGCATTGGCCGTCCTCCTGGCTCTTTTCCCCGTCGCGGGCGTGCCACCCCATCCCGCCGCCGCCGAGGATGCCAAGCTGACCTCGATCGTGGTGGCGCTGCCGGAGGGCCCTTCGGCGCGCACCATCGGCTATTACCTGGCCAAGGCCGGTGGCTGGTTCGCACAGCAAGGGCTGGATCCCGAGTTCGTGGTGGCCGACGAGCGCGGTCCGGCGGGCATGCTGGCGGACGGCGATGCCGACCTTGCCATCGACATCATGCCCAACGCGCTGAAGGTGCGCGCCGATGGGGCGGACATCCTCCACGTCGCGCAGATTTTCCAGAAATCGGGCCTGATACTGGTCTGCCGCCATCCGATCAGGGAGCCGAAGGACCTCAAGGGCATGTATGTGTCGCTGTGGCCCGGCGGGCAGGAGAGCCCGTTCTACGCCTGGATGGCGAAAGTCGGGCTCGGCATCTATGGCGAGGCCGACGGCGTCACCATCCTGCGCGAAGGGCTCGAGCCCGATTCCTATCGCAGCCGGGGCGCCGACTGCTTCACCAGCGAGAGCTATACCCTGCCGGCGCAGCTCGCGCTGCAGGGCAAGACGACGTTCGACTACCGGGTCTTCTCATACGAGGAGGTCGGAACGGCGACGCTGGAGGACGGCGTTTACGCCCGCGCCCGGGACCTGAAATATCCTGAGAACATCCAGCGGATCGCGCATTTCCTGGCCGCCGCGCGCGAAGGCTGGAAGAACGCCGCGGATGAAGCGCGCAAGGCGGCCGAGTACCTGGCCGGCGCCATCGCGCCGCCGGTGCCGGAGCTCGCGACGCTGCTGCGCTCGATCTGGGCGGCCAACGATCTGGTGGAGGTGGGCAAGATGCCGTTCGGCCGCCTCGACCGGGCGGCCTATGACCGCACCGTCACCGTGCTGCTGACGGCGGCGCCCGACCCGATGCTGAAAACCGCGCCACTCGGCGCGGTCAGCGACGCGGCGATCACGGCCTTGGAGGCCGAATAAGGCCGTTTGGGCACCTGGGGACGGGCCCTTACCAGGGCGGGGCGGCTCTGCTATAAGGGCTGCCGGCCGGATCCTGCCTTCATCGCGACCCCGTAGCTCAGCAGGATAGAGCGTCGGTTTCCTAAACCGCAGGTCGGAGGTTCGAATCCTCTCGGGGTCGCCAATCTTTCCTTTGTCCAGTCCGGAGACATAGGTAACAGAATGTTCCTAAGACATGGGTGACACCCCTGGGCCGAAGGGGTTGTCTGTTGGTTGCAAGGTTCTCTGTTCCAAGTCGATGTATCCGAGAT